>JAITFQ010000130.1 GCA_031281225.1 Chitinispirillales bacterium | reverse complement strand
GTCTTGGCGTCGAGCGCGACGAGCAGCCCCACGTCCGTCAGGTAGTAAACGGTGCTTGAAGCCGGATCAACCGTAGGCGTGGCGCGCGACCCCTCAAACGCGCGGGCGAACGCGTTGCGCCCCTCCCACGACCGGCCGGCCTGCGCTTTCCACAAAAGGCTGCCGGTGTTGGCGTTAAACGCGAAAACGTGGTGTACCCTGTCCACAACCCCCGCGGTATAGACCGCCCCGTCCCAGGTGGTCGCGCCGCTATAACCCTTGCCAAGCCCCGACGCTGTCCAAAGCAGCCGCGGCCCCCCCTCCGGCCACCTTTGCAGCAACCCCGTTTCGGCAGATCTGTTCGTCCGGTTTGGCCCGTGAAAACTTGGCCAGTCGGCGGAAAACGCCGCGAGGGAGACGGCGAAAATCAAGATGGAAACAATGTGAAAAACTTTTGACAACGGCGTCATTTTGTACCTGCCTTTTGAGTATGTGTTAATTATACATCCTATGAATATACATTATTTGGACGATCAATAAATTTTTTTTGTTGATTTATCGCCACGCCATCACATATATTTACATTGGGACAAGGCATGCCCTTACTAAGCTGGTTGATGGATTCAAAACAATGGCAATAATCAGTATGACTTTTGAAGAGATAACAAGGTCAATAACGCCGGAAATGGAAGCCCGTGCGCGTGAGGCCGCACAACGTGAGCCGGACCTGACCGATCCGGACGCGCCCGAAGGTACCGACGAGGCGTGGGACAAAGCCTATCGCCCCGGGCGGCCTTTTATTGGTAATTTTAAGGAAGAGTATAAAGAAATGCTAGGGCATTTCGCCAGTATTGAGGAATGCCCGGATAAGCGGGTGGCGTTTCTTGACGAATTGTGCCGATATGAAATCAAAATGTCCAAAATCAAATCATCGCCTCAAACTCACCCTCACCGATAACCCGAACTCCAAGCGACTCCGCCCTGGCTAATTTTGACCCCGCCTCCGCCCCGGCCAAAACGTAATCGGTCTTCTTGCTTACGCTTGACGATACGCGCCCGCCCTCGCGCATGATTATCTCCGAAGCTGTCTCGCGCGTATACTTCTCTAACGCGCCGGTCAGTACAAACGTTTTGCCCGCGAATTTACCGCCGGTATTGACAGGGCGGCCCCTGTTCCCTTTCAGGTTAAGCCCGGCGGCCCGCAGCCTTTCCGTCAGCGCCCGGTTTTCCTCTCTGTCGAAAAATAGCCGGACGCTCTGCGCCATCACAGAACCGAAACCGTCTATCTTCTCAACCTCCTCCGCGGGCGTGTCGTACAGCTCCGACAGATCGGCCACGAAATCTGCCAAATCGCGCGCGGCGGCGGCGCCTATCATCCTTATGCCGAGACCGCTGATGAGGCGGTCGAGCGGCTTGGTCTTCGATTCCTCGAGCGCGGCGATGATGTTCGCCGCGGATTTTTCGGCAAACCGCTCTAACGACAGCAATTTCTCATTTGTCAAGTCATACAGATCGGCCGCGTCTTTCACAAAACCGTTGTCCAAAAGCTGCTTGATTACCGACGGGCCCATCCCGCGCACGTCCATCGCGCTGCGGGAAACGAAAAACTCTATCACCGCGAAAATCTGCGCGGGGCAGGAACTGCTCAGGCAGCGCAGCGCGACCTCGCCCTCAAGCCGCGAGAGAGGCGACCCGCACGACGGGCACTCGCGCGGCGGATCGAAAGGGACGCTGTCTAACGGGCGCTTCTCCAAATCAACCCTTATCACTTTCGGGATTATCTCTCCGCCTTTCTCAATCTCAACCGTGTCGCCAATCCTAAGCCCCAGCCGCTCAATCTCGTCGTAGTTATGCAAGGTGGCGTTCCTTATGGTCGTCCCGGCCAAAAATACGGGTTGCAGGCGGGCGACGGGGGTCACTACACCGGTGCGCCCCACATTCGCGTCTACCCCCTCCACCACAGTCGTTGCTTTCTCCGCTGGATACTTGCAGGCGATCACCCAGCGCGGCGACTTGGCGGTTGTGCCTAACCTCTCCTGCTGATCGAACGAATCCGCTTTCACCACCACGCCGTCCACGGGGAACGGCAGGGTATGGCGCGCGGCCTCCCACTCTTTGCAAAACGCGAGGATGCCGTCCACCCCCGCCAAAAGCCCCGAATGGTTGACGACGCAAAAACCAAGCTCCGTTAACAGTTTCATGTTATCGTAGAGACTGCCCCTGCGGTCGTCCGCCAGCAGAAAATAGGCCGCGAAGCTAAGGCTCCGCCGCGCCGCCTCTTTCGGATCCAAAAGTTTCAGCGTGCCCGATACCGTGTTGCGCGGGTTTTGCATTGGCTTTTGCCCGCTCTCGATTAAACCGGCGTTTAGCGTTTCAAAATCCCCAAACGTCATGTACACCTCGCCGCGCACCTCAAACGGTTTTTTGCGCGGAACGGCTAACGGAACGGTTTTTATTGTCCTGATATTGGCTGTGATCTCGTCCCCCACTATCCCGTTGCCGCGGGTGACGGCGCGGATGAGGCGGCCGTCTTCGTAGATGAGCGAACAGGCGGCGCCGTCGATTTTGAGTTCGCCGAGAAAGCGGACATCTTCGCCGGGCAGCGATTTGGACACTCGGTCGACCCAGTCGGAGACGTCCTCTTCCGAATATGTGTTTTCGATGCTGAGCATCGGGGAGGCGTGCCTTATTTTGGGGAACGATTTCGTGAGGTCGCTGCCTACGCGCTGCGTGGGAGAATCGGAGGTAGCGTATTCGGGGTAAATTTTTTCGAGATTGGCGAGTTCCGACATCAGGGCGTCGTAGTCGGTGTCGGATACAATAGAATGGGAGTGGCCGTAGTAGGCGTCGTCGTATTCGGTTATCAGGGCTTTTAGTTCGTCTATTCGTTCTTTGAACATGTGGATTAAAATTAAAAATGTGTTTGTATGAGCGAAGCGGTCTCCATCCGTACAAAAACACACTCTCCGTTATATCATCTTCAGGATGTCGTCGACCGTTAGCCTGGTAAACCTTGCTATTGTATCAATGTCCACCCCCTCGGCTCTCATGGTTTTTACAATTTCCAT
>JAITFQ010000154.1 GCA_031281225.1 Chitinispirillales bacterium | reverse complement strand
TTGCCGCTTGACTCTTTTGGAAAAGGCTGGTAATCTAGCCGTTATGTGGTATAAAATGCCCCGTTTTAATGCTTTTTTCCCCATTTTTGGCTGTTTCCCGGCCGCCGTTTGCGGCCTTTTTAACCGCAGTTTAGACACCCTCATGCCCCCCCCCCCCCTATACAACTTACGCCCATAAAGCCTCACAAAAGTCACAATCCGCCATACACCGGAGCCCGGATACGCTTTCCGCCTTAACAGCGTCGCAGACGCTTATTATTATTTATTTAAAATATATTATTATTATTTATTAATTAATTAAATTATATAACATTTCACTCTCCCCCTCCCCTGGAGGACTGGTTTTTCAAAAAAGGCGCAAACGATATGAACAGTAGCGACATTTATTTTTACCTGGCAAGGACCGGAGACGTTGAATCCTTGAAGCGTTACATTGAGACAAAACAGGTTGATATCAGCATAAAAGACTGGCGCAGCGAGACTTTGCTGCACGCGGCGGCTGAAAGCGGGCAGATTGCGATAGCGGAACTTTTGATCTCTTGCGGGGCGGATGTTAATGCCAAATCCGACAATTTTCTGATAACCCCGCTCCACAGGGCGGCATCCGAAGGGCATACCGCCCTGGCGGAGTTTTTAGTTTCCAGCGGAGCGGAAATTAACGTCACGGAACGTTACGGGTTTACCCCGCTTCGTGAGGCTGGGTTCAAAGGGCACGTTGAAACGGTCAAATTTCTCGTTTCCAAAGGGGGCAAGACAGTATCGTCCTAAGCCCGCCGCCGCGGGCTTCGTAAATATCACTTGATTTTGCAGTTTTCATGTCGTATACTGTTACTGGGGGAGCAAACAGGACGCAAATGAAAATATGAGACTACAAAAAACGAAACTGACCGCTGCTGCCATCACTGCCCTCGTTTTTATATTCTCCCCCGCCCCCAGCCCCGCCCAGGACAACAATTTCAGATGGCAGGAAGTATCGAGAGAGATGGACACACTCGTTTTCCCGCGAGCTTTCATCGACTCGGTAACAAGGGAACACTTGGGCGGCGCCGGCATAACGCGCGGGCTGCGCAATGTCAGGCCGGGGCCGTTTGTCAACGGCGAGACCCTCGTCTATGATGTCGGCTGGAGCAGATTCAGGGCCGGATTCATGATCCTCTCCGCAGAGCGCGACCAGGCTACCGGGCTGATCAGGCTCGGCGCCAAGGCTATGTCGAGCACCGTCGTCAGCGCGTTTTACAGGATACGCAACCACGAGGTTTCGTGGATAGACCCAGTTGGCCTCTACCCGCACTTTTTCGAGCACCACGCCCGTGAGGGCAACAAGTACAGTATGGATTCATACATTGTTTACGACCATGTGAACGGGAAGCTTTTTCTGCAAAGGCGGAGGATGGAAGAGTTTGATATACCGAGGTTTACGCACGATTACCTCTCGCTGATATACTATGTCAGGTCGCTCCCCCTCAAGCCCGGCGATACGTTTGAGGCAAACCTCTTCACCCGTCCGAGAACCCACCCCGTCACGTTCAGGGTTCACGACAGGCGCGAGACCATAAGAACCGACGCGGGGACGTTTAACTGTCTGCGGGTGGAGCTCGTGGCCGGCGGCGACAGCCGGGTATTCAGCGGGCGGGACAGGATAGAGGTATGGGTATCGGACGACGAAAACAGGTATCCGGTACAGATTAGGTCGAGGGCAAAGATAGGGTCGGTCAACGCGAAATTAATTTTAATAACAAAATGATATTTGATTTTCACATTTTATATTGTATATTGCCTATATGATGCTCAACAACAACGATTACCGTCCGGACGAAGCGATGCGCGATGTTTACATGAACACCGACATCCTGCGCAGGCCCATTTCCGGGATTGTCTCCGGATACCACGACCTCCCCTACATTTTGGTCGCGCCGTCGCTTGAGGACGGTCACCGGACGTCGGAGGTGACTGGCAGGATAAGCGTCTCCCCGAAATTCATCCTTTCCGCGAGCACGCTGAGCGAAACTTTCGGCGATGTATTTGAGCCCGACACCTTTGACAGCGAAATAGTAGGCCGCGTATTCTCTTTCACCAGCCCCAGCGGGCGCAACGTCAAGGTGGAGAGTAAAAATTTCACCATGCGGCAGCATAACGAGCCGCCCAAAGATTACGCCGAGCGCGTGCTTGATTCGCTTTTAAGCAAGGAAGATACGAAAACGGGATTGATTTTCAGCCCGGATTTGAGATATTACCCGGTTTCGATAGACAAATTCATATCGGAGATCATCGACCGGGAATTTCGAGCGTAGGGGCGAACTGTGTTCGCCCGTTATCTATCATGCAGGAGGTTAAATGGTATCACGCGAAGACAGGCTGAAACGTCTGCAATCCGGTTACTGGGACAACGCCCCCCAAACCCCTGAACCGAGATCAACCGCCATCCGCAAGAGCGTGCAGCGCGCACCCGCCGCCGCGGCCCCCAAACGCGGACTCAGCGACGAGGCCGCCGGCCTTATCGCTACGGTGCTGAAGGATTTTCTCCGCTCGTCGCCGTAACGACCAGCGACGAATCCATGTAAAGTATGTTTGCCGCCGCAAGCAGGCCGTCTATGTAGCTGTTGGCCGCCCTCGCGCTTCTCGCCATCCGCATTGTGCCGGTGATTCTTTCATCCGCTTCCTCAAACGTCATTTGCCGCGGCGCTTCCTCGTCCGTTTTTTTGATGATGTGTATCCCCATGTTGCTCGGCACAAGCCCGCTAATCTCGCCGTTTTTCAGCGCGAACAGCGCGTTGTCGAGTTCGGGCGATAGATCGCCTCTTCTGAACCACCCCATATCGCCGCTATTTGGCATGGATGAATACTCTGTTATAAGCCTGTCAAAATCCACGCCGCCCCTCGCCTTGGTCAGCGCCTCGCCCGCCCTCTCCATCATTGCCATCGCCTGCGCCGCGGCCTCAGCCTCGGCGGCCGTGTCCATCGCGGCCGGGTCAAACATGAATATGATGTGGCTGGCCCTCGCCCTGCCCTGAACCGTGTAGCGTGTCTTATGCTCCTCGTAATGCGTGCGCCTCTCGCTTTCGCTGATCGAATCAACGGCGCTCACCACCGTTAGAAGGGAATCGAGCAAAATATCTTCCGCCACGCTCGCGCGCATCTCCTCCTCGCTCTCCCCCATCATCGCAAGCTGCGCGCTGAACGCCTCGCGGCCGCCGAAGCGGGCGGCCAAAGCGTTTATCCTCGCGTCAACGACCGCCGGATCAAGCACCCAGCCCCGCGACTTCACGTCTTCAAGCATCAGCACATTGGCCGCGAGCTGACGCGCCGCGCCGCGCCGCAAGCCATCCTCGCCCCCGCCAAAAAGCATTTCAGGTGTCATAAACGCCTGCTGCATACGGAAAAACTCGGCGATGCCGTTAATCTCTTCCTGTGTAATCACCTGCCCGTTGACAATCATCGCCGGGGTACCGTCCTCGCCGTCGCTTTTAGCGCCAATATACGGGATAACAAAAATTAACGCCAGCGCCAGTATCACCACCGCCAGCAAGACAAGCGGTGCGACAGACACACCTTTTTTGGGCTCCGGCTTCTGACCTTGGCTCTGACCCTGCTCCTGATTCTGTACAACGGGTACTTCGGATTCTGTGGACATTTTTTTACCTGTCTGAAAAATTAAGGAATGATAGCCAAACATAACCGTATAATATAATACAAGGTGAGACACTATTGAGCATGTTTTTTTATTTTTATACGGAAACAAAAAAAAATTGACAACACTCGTGCTTTTTTATTAAATTATATAAATTGTAGCAGAAATGCCATTTAGCATTAATTGTCCGGAACAAACAAAAGGATGTAGCCATGTTAAGAAAATACCTCATTCCCGCCGTTGCCGTAACCGCTGTCGCGTTGCTTTTTCCGGGGTGCCCCGGCAAAGATATTGACGATATGGACTTCAGTTCGCCCAAACCCGCACAGCCGGTTAAGAAGTCTGATGATATTTTTGACGAGTTTTACATAGCGGATGAAACGAAGACGGCTCCGGCGCCCGCTCCGGTCACGCCCGAACCCACGCCCGCGCCTGCTCCTCAAACGCCGGCGCCCGCCCGGCCGCAGCCTGCCGCACGTGGGAGCGGCGGCCCGCACAGTTTCGCGCCCAACGGCAACTACGTCGTGCAGGTCAACTCAACAGCCTCGCGCAGCGGGGCCGACAGGATGGCCGCCACGCTTAAGGGCAAAGGCCACCCGGCCTATGTGGCGGAAGTCCAAAACCCCACGCCGGAACTCACGGGGACGTACTTCCGCGTCCGCATAGGCGCGTTTAACAGCATTGCGGACGCTAGAAATTTCGCGCAGAGCCAGCTTGTGCCGGCAGGGTACGATTTTTGGGTTGACAGGAGAGCCAACGACAACGTCGGCATACGCGGTGGCGGATTTGGTGCCGGCGGGCATCAGCAATTCCGGCCCGCTCCAGCGCCTCAGCCTGCGCCGGCCGCTCAACCGGCCCCGGCTCCCGCACCCGCGCCTCAGGCCGCGCCGGTTGCTCAGCCGGCCCCAGCGCCCGCACCTGCGCCGCAACCTGCCGCCCAGCCTCAAGCGGAAACGTTTGACAGCAACTGGGGAGACGATTGGGGAACGGATGAGTGGTGAGGCAAAGACTGCCGCCATACAGAACCTCGGCTGCAGCAAAAATCAAATCGACGGAGAGCGCGTCATGGCGCTCTTCGCTTCCAACGGGTACGACATCACCGAAGAATTTTTTCTTGCCGACACCATAGTCGTCAACACCTGCGCGTTCATCAGGGAAGCGCAGGAAGAAGCCATTGACACCGTACTCGAAATGGCCGCCTTGCGCAAGGCCGGGCGCTGCCGTACGCTAATCGTAAGCGGTTGTTTCTCCGAGCGTTACCGCGACAAGGTTAAGAGGGATTTTCCGGAGGTGGACGTTTGGGTGGGGGTGAACGATTGGGAGGCCGTCATATCGTCGTTAATACAAAAAAACAGCCTTACCGACAACAGTTGCGACACCGCTTCAACGTTGCCGTCATCCCCCCGAAATACTTTTATCGCCGCCGATTTCAAAAGAATACTGAGCGAACCTGTCTCAACCCAGCACATAAAAATAGCCGAAGGCTGCTCCCACAAGTGTACATTCTGTGTCATCCCGTCAATCCGCGGAAAGTTCAGGAGCAGGAGCGAAGAATCAATTATCCAAGAAGCAAAGTGGCTGTACGAACAGGGCGTGCGCGAACTGATCTTAGTCGCGCAGGACACGACATTTTACGGCAGGGACATCAAAACAAATCTAGCGCGCCTGCTTGAATCGCTCCTGAAAAACACAAAATTCCCGTGGATACGGATGATGTACCTGTACCCGCAACTAATTGGCAGCGATCTGCTGAAATTAATCGCGTCCGAGCCGCGCCTGTGCCCGTATTTCGACATCCCGCTGCAACACATATCCGACACTATACTCA
Source organism: Chitinispirillales bacterium (assembly GCA_031281225.1). Classification (GTDB taxonomy): domain Bacteria; phylum Fibrobacterota; class Chitinivibrionia; order Chitinivibrionales; family Chitinispirillaceae; genus GUT77. The sequence goes on along the minus strand of JAITFQ010000154.1, from coordinate 8,615 downwards.
CCGCGATGAACCGTTCCCCATTATCGGGCGGCATACGGCAACTGATTGATACAATTAGAGATACGGTCGATAACGTAACTCTGCGCACATCGTTTATAATCGGCTTTCCCGGCGAAACGGCGAAGGAATTTGACGAGCTCTGCCGCTTTGTTCAATCGACCCGTTTCGACAAATTGGGCGTATTCCCGTTTTCCCCCGAAGAAGGGACACCCGCCCACTCCATGCGCCCGAGGCCCCGCGCGGTCACCGTGCAGATGCGTTGCGACGAGTTGATGGATATCCAGCAGGAGATCAGCCGCGAAATTCTCGAAAATAAGGTCGGCAATCAAGTACAGGTTATTATCGACCGAATCAGCGACGACCCCGATTTCAGCTACGAGGGGCGGACTATGGGCGACGCTCCGGAGATCGACGGGCGGGCTTTTATTCAAGCGGGAAAATTTGAAATTGGGGATATTGTGGCTGGGAAAATCATCGGGGCCGGGGATTACGATATCTACGTGGACACACAGACATCGCGGCGCAGGGACAAAATCTAAATTGATTGAACCGCAACTAAATTTTTTCAAATTTTATTTGCGGGTTATGTTTCCCGTGAATTATATTTAGTGGTGGCTGTAAGACGTGGTATCTATAATAACATTTAACGCAGGGGGGCTGGAAATGAGAGCAAAAGCTTTCACGAAGCTGGTCGGCGCGGCGGTGGCCGCGGTGGTTTGCTGGGCTGGGGCGGCGGTGGCGCAGACGCAGACATGGAATATCGGGGTTGGGGAGGATAGCACGAGTGTTACGGCGACACTGTTCGGCAAGACGCTTACTGTAAGGGGAACGGGGGAAATGGCGAATTTCCTGAATCACGCATCTCCTCCGTGGCATAACGATAGAGATTCAATAACATCTCTAATCATTGAGGAGGGTGTGACAACAATCGGGGATTTTGCATTTTACGATTGCTCACTCTTAACTTCGGTAACCATCCCCAACAGTGTGACGAGAATTGGGGGTGGCGCGTTTGCTTATACTGCCGGACTGACCTCAATAACTATTCCCAATAGCGTGGCGCGAATTGATAATATAGCGTTTTGGGGAACCGGATTGACCTCGATAGCTATTCCCAATAGCGTAACGATTATTGGGGCTTTCGCGTTTGCCGACGCTACCAGTCTGACTTCCGCTACTATTGGCAGCGGCGTAACATCACTCGTAGGTGAGACATTTACAGATTGCGCCAACTTGCAACGTGTGGATTTTCTGAGACGTGAGCCAATGACTGGAGTTGGACAAAATATAGTTTGGGGAACACATCCATCGCTAAGAATCTACGGTTTTTCTGAAAACACAAGCATAAGCGAATATGCGGGCATTACATTTATTCCATATCAAACCGACATATCCCTCGACCCCTCGGAGGCACATAGCTTTGATTCGGCCCAATTCGGTTATAACGCGCGGGACACGCTTACTGTAACTGTGGCGCGCGAGTTTGTTTTACCACCAGGCGCGGCGGGAACTTTGTCTATCACCTTGAGCGGCGCAAATCCGTCGGCTTTTGCACTTAACCGGACGGAAATACCCAACAGCGCGCCGGAGGAAGGTGAGGAAAGCATTACCTTTACGGTAATGCCCGTATTGTGGCGTGGCGCGGGCGTATACACGGCTACCGTGACAGTATCTGCGGCGGCAAATAATGAAAAAGACTGGATTACGCCGCAAAGTTTTGACGTAAACTTTACTGTAACCGCGAAGCCGGTTACCATTACTGGGGTGACCGCGGCCAACAAGGTGTACGACGGTACAGTGGATGCCACAATCAGGGAAGCGACGATCGTTGGTAAAATCGGTGACGACGATGTATCTGTAAACGCCGCGGGATGGTTCGCGGATCATAACGTCGGAACCGGCAAGCCCATAACATTCGGCATTTTCTCACTTGCCGGCGCAGACGCGGCCAACTACGAAATCTCGACGCAACCCACAATTACGGGCAGTACCGCGAATATCACGGCAAAACCCATCACCATCAACGACGTAACCGCAGTGAACCGTAATGCCGACAGCACGACTACGGTCGCGCTGGCCGGCGGTACGCTCACCGGCGTAGTGACCGGCGATGATGTCGGTTTTACGCTTGGCAGCGGCACTATCGCTACCCCCGAGGCGGGCAACAATAAGCCTGTCACGACAAACATTGCGTTGACGGGCGCGGACGCGAATAATTACACGTTAACACAGCCCACGGGCATAACGGTAAACATCGCCACCGTCGCCATTCTCGTATCCGACAGAACAGTTCCCGGCGCCAGCTCAAGCGAAGAGGCGGCGGTGATAGCGCCGGTCAGTATATTTGCGGGCGAGTTCACCGCCGGCCCGAACCCCGTCAGCAGAAATTCCGGCGGTGTGGATATTTTCCGTTTGGGCAGGCGTTTTGAGGATGGCGTATTGACAGTGTACGACGCGTCCGGCAACGCCGTCAACCGTGTAAATATCAGCGACAGGCCCACGGTTGATACTCAAAGCAGGCGAATCGCCGGTTCGTGGAATTTAACGGACGCCAGAGGCCGCCCGGTATCCGAGGGCATATATTTGTTGAAAGGTACGGTCACGGTCAACGGCAAACGTGAGCATGTTTCGTTGATAGTGTCGGTACGGTAACGCACGCGGCAACGGGGGTGTTGTGCGCAACGCCCCCCACCCGCATAAAATCTTTACCCACCCACCCCCGCCAATATGTATATTATTTCTCTCTAACGATAACCGATAAATTTAACCGATACAGGTAAATCAATATGAAAACTGCTAATGGCGGTGTCAAGCGTATTTTTGTTGAAAAGCGTGAGGGGTATGATGTTCATTCGGGGAATCTGCTTGCCGAATTGAGGGATAATCTTGGGGTTTTGGGGCTTACAGGCGTTCGGATAGTGAACCGGTATGATGTGCAGGGGCTGCCGGACGGGTATTATCAGGCGGCTCGCGACGGGATTTTCGCGGATGCTTCGGCGGATAACATTTATGATGAGGAGATGCCGGTTTTGGCGGGGGCGCGGGTTTTTGCGGTTGAGTACCTGCCGGGGCAGTATGACCAAAGGGAGGACGGCGCGGCGCAGTGCGTGCAGGCGCTTACCGGCGGAGAGCGCCCGATCGTCGCGGCGGCGCGGGTCGTGGTTCTTGAAGGGGATATCGGCGGCGATGAGTTTGAGAGGATAAAAGGGTATTACATAAATCCGGTTGATTCGAGGGAAACTCCGCTTGACAAGCCCGGCACGCTTGATATGCGCGTTGACCCGCCCGCCGATGTAGCTGTGCTCGACGGGTTTATAGGGCTTGACCGAGACGGGGCCGAAAAATTTGGGCGCGGGCTGGGACTCGCTATGAGGATTGAGGACGTCTTATTTTGCCAGCAATATTTCAGAGATACCGAGAAGCGCGACCCGACGATAACGGAGATCCGTATGCTCGATACCTACTGGTCGGATCATTGCCGCCACTCCACGTTTCTTACCGCTATTAAAAATGTAGAGATAGAGGACGCGGCGCTCAACACGCCCGTCAAGGCCGCGTTTGAAACTTACAAGCGCGCGAGGGAGTACGTTTACGGCGACAATGCCGGTAAAAAAGATGTGTCGCTTATGGACATCGCGACTTTGGGGATGAAAGAGCTGCGCAAAAAAGGGCTGCTTGACGACCTTGATGTTTCCGAAGAGATTAACGCTTGCAGCATTGTTGTTCCGGCGGTGATTGACGGGCAAACCGAGGATTGGTTAGTGATGTTCAAAAACGAGACGCACAACCATCCCACGGAGATAGAGCCTTTCGGCGGCGCGTCGACATGCCTCGGCGGCGCGATCCGCGACCCGCTCTCCGGGCGGTCTTACGTCTATCAGGCGATGAGGATAACGGGCGCCGGCGATCCGCGCGTTCCGGTAAGGGATACCCTGCCCGGCAAGCTGCCGCAGCGTAAAATCACTACGCTTGCCGCCCAGGGTTACAGTTCGTACGGCAATCAGATAGGCGTCGCCGCCGGAATCGTTTCCGAAATTTATCACGAGGGGTATACCGCGAAGCGCATGGAGTTGGGCGCGGTGGTCGCCGCGGCCCCGAAGTCAAACGTCGTCCGCCACGAGCCTGAGCCCGGCGATATAGTCGTATTGCTTGGCGGCAAGACCGGGCGCGATGGGTGCGGCGGGGCGACAGGATCGTCGAAAGAACATACTGAGGAATCGATACAGACTTGCAGCGCGGAGGTGCAAAAGGGCGACCCGCCGACCGAGCGCAAGATTCAGCGGCTGTTCAGAAACAGCGAAGTGAGCCGCATGATCCGCCGCTGCAACGATTTTGGCGCGGGCGGCGTGTCGGTCGCGATAGGCGAATTGGCGGCCGGGCTTGATATTAATTTAGATAAAGTCCCCGTAAAATACGACGGGCTTGACGGCACCGAGCTTGCCATATCGGAATCGCAGGAGCGCATGGCGGTTGTGATTGACAGGGCTGGCTTGAAGCGGTTTGAGGAGTTGGCCGCGGGCGAAAATTTAGAGACTGCCGTCGTCGCCGAAGTTACGGATAACCGCCGTTTAAGGATGACCTGGCGGGGAAAAACCATCGTTGACCTCAGCCGTGACTTTATTGATACAAACGGGGTGTTGCAGGAGACGGATATTTTTGTTAAGGCGCCGCCGGCGCGGGAATCGATCTTTGGCCCGCTGGCATTATCCAAAAAATGGGAAAGCGGGGATGTGGCCGGCGCGTTTTTTGAGACGATGACGAATATCAACGTATGCGGCCAAAGGGGGCTGATAGAGATGTTCGACAGTTCTGCCGGCGCTTCCGCCGTATTGATGCCGTTTGGCGGCAAGTATCAGGGCACGCCCGCTGAAACGATGGTTGGAAAATTGCCGCTTCTCAATGGGGAAACGGTTACCGGCACGGCGATGAGTTACGGGTTTGACCCCTACCTTTCGGCAATAAGCCCGTTCCACGGCGCGGTTTACGCGGTGACGCGGTCGGTTGCGAAGATTGTGGCCGCCGGCGGCGACTACCGCAGAATACGTTTGACGTTTCAGGAGTATTTTGAGAGGTTAGGCGACGACAGGGCGCGCTGGGGCAAGCCGTTTGCCGCGCTTCTCGGGGCTTATTTAGCGCAGGCGAATCTGCGTATCCCCGCTATCGGCGGCAAGGACAGCATGTCCGGGACGTTTAAGGATATCGATGTGCCGCCGACGCTGGTTTCTTTCGCGCTCGCGCCTGTCGACGTGTCCAAAACCGTATCGCCGGAGTTCAAGGAGGGGGGCAACGTCGTCGCCCTCGTATCGATCCCGCGCGACGAGTTTGACATGCCGGATTTTGACGCGGTTGACAAGTGTTATAGCGCGGTATACAAAGGTATTACCGACGGGCAGATTATTTCCGCTCATACCGTAGGCCGTGGAGGCGCCGCCGAGGCTGTCGCGAAAATGTGCTTTGGAAACCGTCTCGGTTTTCAGTTCGGCGATGATATTGAGGCGGCGAAACTGTTTGCCCCCGATTACTGTGGATTGGTTATCGAGCTTGACAAGAGTGTTGGCGATAACGCGGATAAAAGTATCCTCGGCATTGGTGAAAATTGCGAGGTTTTGGGGGTGACGATTGACGAGGAGAAAATAATTTACCGCGGCGCGGAGATAGATTTGGGCGAATTATACCGCGCGTGGGAAGAGCCGCTTAACAAAATTTTTCCGGTTGACGCGCGCCGCTGTGAAAGTGTTGATACAAATACCGACATACATACGACCGTCGTCCCCAAAAAACCAAAAACAAAAATCGCAAAACCTCGCGTCCTGATTCCCGTATTTCCGGGGACAAACGGCGAGTACGAAGCAGTTTCCCGTTTTGTAAAGGCCGGCGCGGAGTGCGAGCCTTTTATCATCAAAAATTTGAAATCACGGGATATAGGGGAGTCTGTCGGGGCGATGTCCGAAAAAATCGCGAACGCGCAGATATTGATGCTTCCCGGCGGCGCGAGTGTTGGCGGCGAGCCTGATGGCGCGGGGAAATTTATCGCCGCGTTTTTCCGTAATCCGAAAATCAAAGACGCTGTCGCCGAGTTTTTGAACAGCCGCGACGGGTTAATATTAGGAATAGGCGACGGGTTCCACGCGCTTCTCAAATTGGGCCTTGTGCCTTACGGCGAAATCCGCGATAGTCAATCCGCCGGCGGCCCGGCGTTAGTATCCAATACGATAGGGCGGCATATATCGAGGGTCGCGTACACAAGAATCCGCTCCGTCAACTCGCCCTGGCTAACCCGCGTAAACGTCGGCGATATCCACGCCGTCCCGTTCTCTCACGCAGAAGGCCGCTTCGCCGCCCCCGCCGACCGGCTCTCCGCGTTGTTTTCATCAGGGCAGGTTGCCACGCAATACGTAAACAGCGGCGGTCAATACGAAGACTGCATGAGCGGCAACTGCAGCGGTTCGCACGGTGCGGTCGAGGGCCTGTTAAGCCCCGACGGCCGTATCTTCGGCAAGATGTGCCACAGCGAGCGGATTGGCGATTGGACGGCTAAAAATATCTATGGGGATAAAGACCAGCAATTATTTGAAGCGGGGGCGGCGTATTTCAGTTAGCCCCCGGCAAAAGCGTCATCTTATTTGGGCAAGCGTGCGCTCTGCCGCGCCCTCAAAATCGCTGTGCAGAAACAGCATGTCGTAAATGCTTTCGATAGCGTCGGCGGTTTTGTTTTTCCACATCTTTTCCTTTAACCGGCCGATGGCCTGATAGGCAGCCGCTTCGTCATAATCGTCGCACGCGGATTTTATTATCTCTAATTGTTCGGTAAGGAACACCGTATCCTCAGTAATATCCGCGTCGTCGACAGGGGGCGTGTTATTTCCATTTGCCGCTTTTAAATTTTCGATTAATTCTTCAAGGGCCTTGATGAAAATTTCCGTGTTGGCGTTGACATAATCCGTATTGTCGTTTTTCCCCGCTTTTTCAAGCGCGAGCGCCATTTGAGATTTTTCGTGCTCGCCTACGCCGGCGAGGATGGGTTTCATGGAGTGGGCGGCGGCGGCCAACTGTTTTATGTCGCCGTTTTTCATCGCTTCCCGCAGCGCAATAATCGCGGTTTCCGCGTCGCGGCGGAAAATTTCTAACAATTTGGGGTCCGACAGCGGGCGGGCGCTGTCCGTTCCTACGCCAACGGCGGTGTATTTTTTGGCTTCTTCGGGGTACTTGTCACGGATAAATTTATTAAGGATACCGCCGAGTCGCCGGAGGTCGATGGGTTTTGGGACAAAATCGTCGAAACCGTGCTGTCTGAACATCTCGTCGTTGCCAATCAGAGCGTTGGCGGTCAGCGCGACTATCGTGCCGCTGTAGCCGTGGGCGCGGATTTTTTGCGTTGTTTCAATGCCGTCCATTTTTGGCATCATGTGATCCATGAAAATAATGTCGTAAACTTCCCCGGCCACAACCTTGTCAAGCGCTTCAAAACCGCTGTTCGCGGTTTCGACGTTTATTTTCCACAGCGCGAGCAGGCCCTTTGCAACATACAGGTTTGTTTCAACGTCGTCTACGACAAGCACTTTTCCATACGGCATGATTTCACTGATTTTCCCTTGCCTGTTTCTTCTGTCGGCCGCGTAGGAAAAACTTTTCAGCTTTTCCGAAATGTCCGCGCCGATTGGTTCGCACTGCACGTTTTTTTGAATGACCCCGATGGTAAACTTGCTGCCTTTACCGTATTCGCTCTCGGCCTCGATTGTCCCGCCCATCATCTCTACAAGCCGCCTGGTTATGGAGAGGCCGATCCCCGTACCCTCGGTGGTGCGGTTGGCCGCGATGTTGAAACGGTTGTATTCCGAAAAAAGTTTCGCTTTGTCTTCCGGTCTAATCCCCTGGCCGCTGTCCTCTACGCAAAACCGCAATAGCGTGTCGTCGCCCCGCGTCGAACTGCTTACCGATAACTTGACAAAACCCTCGTCCGTATACTTTACGGCATTGGAGAGCAGGTTGTTGAGCGCCTGTCTCAAACGGAGTTCGTCGCCGTAGAACTTTGAGGGGAGGCCGCTGTCGACGTCAATCATAAAGTCGATTTTCTTTGAACCTATCCTCACGGCGTTGATCTGCGCCGCGTCGTTTATGAGGCTTGGGACATCGTATTCGGCGGGGTTCAGCTCTAACTTGCCGCTTTCGATTTTGGACAGGTCGAGCACATCGTTTATTATCCCGAGCAGGGTGTCGCCCGACGCGTATATCTTATCGAGGGCTTTCGCGTATTCTTCGGGCAGCCCCTCTTTTTGCAGTTCTATCTGCGCTATGCCGATAATCGCGCTGATGGGGGTGCGGATTTCGTGGGACATCATGGCCAGAAACGATGATTTTGATTTGCTTTCCTGTTCCGACCGCTCTTTCGCGGCGGAGAGGCGCAGTAAGGTATAGCTTAAAATAGCCGCCAGCACGATTCCGAGGGCGGTCAGCATAAAAATGCTGGAATATATGTTGGAATAGTAGCCGGAGGCGGGAATTGCCACGCCGATAAACCACCCGTTATACAACTGTTCAAAAAAAAACAGCGTTTTCACGCCGTCATAGTCCCGTATGCTTACGGCGGATACCTTTTGGCCTTCACGCAGCATATT
>JAITFQ010000162.1 GCA_031281225.1 Chitinispirillales bacterium | reverse complement strand
TCATCTCCCCAAGGCCCTTGTACCGCTGGATGACGATGTTTTTCTTTTCGCTCCACTCTTTCATAAGCGCGTCCTTATCGGCGTCATTATAGACGTAGCGCTCCTCTTTACCGCTTTTCAATTTGTAAAGCGGCGGCTGGGCGATGAAGACTTTTCCGTTTTCTACCAGGCCGGGCATGTGGCGGAACAAAAACGTTAATAGCAATGTACGGATGTGCGCACCGTCTACGTCGGCGTCCGTCATTATGATAATCTTCCCGTAGCGCAGCTTGGCGATGTTAAACCCGTCCTCCTCCTCCGTCGACCCGAAACCCGTCCCGAACGCCTGCACCATCACCTGTATTTCCTCGTGCGATATGATCTTGTCAATCCGCGCCTTTTCCACGTTCAGTATCTTGCCCTTGAGCGGCAGTATCGCCTGAAACGTCCTGTCGCGCCCCATCTTCGCGCTGCCTCCGGCGCTTTCCCCTTCGACTAAAAATATCTCGCACTTGTCGGGATCGCGCTCCTGGCAGTCCGCGAGTTTCCCCGGCAGCCCCGCGCCGTCCATGACGTTTTTTCTCCTCGCCAGCATCCGCGCCTTGCGAGCGGCTTCCCTCGCTATGGCGGAATTGATACACTTTTCAACGATCTTTTTCGCGATGACGGGGTTCTCTTCAAGGAACACGCCGAGCATCTCGCCAAGCGACGCGCTGACAATCCCCATGATATCCGAGTTGCCGAGTTTTGCCTTGGTCTGCCCCTCAAACTGCGGGTTGGAAAGTTTTACGCTGATTATCGCCGTAAGCCCCTCGCGCAAGTCTTCGCCCTTTATCTCCACCTTGTTGTTGCTCTTCATCAGGTTGTTGGCTTCTATGTATGTATTGATAGTGCGGGTCAGCGCGAGCTTGAATCCCGAAAGGTGCGTGCCGCCGTCCACGGTGTTGATGTTGTTGGCAAACGAGAAAATATTTTCGTTGTAGGAATCGTTGTACTGCATGGCAATCTCAACCTCTACCCCCTCCTTTACCTGCGAGAAGCAGATGGGGCTGGGGTGCAGCGGCGTCTTGTTTTCGTCGAGATACTGTATGAACGACGACAGCCCGCCCGGATAGCAAAACTCATAACTCTTCCCCTCGGGGCGCTCGTCGCGGATGCTTATAGTCACGCCCTTGTTGAGAAACGCCAGCTCGCGCAGACGCTTGGCGAGGATGTCGAAACTGTACTCCGTGACCTCAAACACATTTGGGTCGGGCTTGAACGTCACCTTGGTACCGCGGTCGGCCGTCTCGCCCAAATCCTGAAGCTCCGCGAGCGGGAACCCCCGCTGAAATTCCATCAGATACGCCCGCCCGCCGCGGAACACCTCCGCTTTGAGGCTCTCCGAAAGCGCGTTGACGCAGGCCACGCCCACGCCGTGCAGACCGCCCGAAACCTTGTACGAATCGTTGTCGAACTTGCCGCCCGCGTGCAGGGTGGTCAGCACGAGCTGCAGCGCCGACATCCCCTCCTCCTCGTGGTAGTCGACCGGTATCCCGCGCCCGTTGTCGCGCACCGAGACGCTGTTGTCGGGGAGGATGACGACGTCTACATGGGTGCAGTAACCCGCCAGCGCCTCGTCGATGGAGTTGTCGACCACCTCGTAGACAAGGTGGTGGAGCCCGGGCGCGCCGGTGCTGCCGATGTACATGGCGGGGCGCTTGCGTACGGCGTCGAGACCTTTTAGCGCCTTGATGCTGTCGGCGGTGTATGTCTGTGTGTTTGTTTGTGGTTGTGACTGGTCGGTCATTTTTTATTCTCCAAAAAAAATATTCAAAATCAATATCAATAAAACACAATGTCTTTGATTGTCTCGCAACCTGTTTCCCGCTGGATTGATTCTTTCAGCGGTTCTTTCAGATATGTGAGCTCTTGGCGCCAGGGGGCCGACATCACTTTAACGTATAATACCCCGTCCTCTACCCTGTCGCATTGCGTTACCTGCGATATGCGGTCGCCGGCTATTTGCTGCCAGTTGACGACGGTTTCCCATTCCTTGAAGACGGTGTCGAGGCCGGTATTTTTGAAAAACGCGCCGAGGGCGTCGTTTATACCGGACGGCATTGCGTTTCGGTTCATGGGATTATAACCTTTCCCGGCTCTACCCTGCACCTCATCATCCCGTCCCCTAACTTCACCTGGCAGCGCGGCGTGGCTATGAATATCTGGCCGCGGCCTTCAAGCAGCGGGTAGACGCGGGAGGTACGCTCCGGGTCTAATTCCGATACGGCGTCGTCTATCAGAAAAATCATGCTGTCCCCCTTGTGACGCTCTAATAGCAGAACCGAGCCTAATTTCAAAGACAGGGCGAAAGAGCGGCACTGGCCCTGCGACGCGTACGACTTGGCCGGCCTGCCGTTCAAAAGGAAGCGCAGATCGTCTCTGTGCGGCCCCTGCGACGTATACATAAGTTCCGCGTCCCGGGGGCGGCGCTCCGCCAAAGAGTTTAAATATACATTTTGCCACTCGGAAGTAGTAGTTAAATCATATTTATATTTAGGAATATATTCTATAGTGATAGATTCCCCCCCGTTGCTTATACAGGCGTAGAAATCATTGGCGGCTGCGCATAGCTCCCCCGCCGCCTCCGCGCGGCGGAAGACCACCTCCGCGCCGGCGGCGGCCATCGCGTGCTCGTACACCTCGAACTGGGCGGGGTCGCCCGTCTTGCCCAAAAGCGCGTTGCGGCAGGCAAGGTTCCTGCGGTATTTGGTCAGCGTGCCGAGGTATCCGCGGTCCATCTGGCAGATGAGCATGTCGAGAAATTTTCTGCGCGTCTCCGGCGCGCCGTAGACTAACTCAAGGTCGTCGGTCCCAAAAGACACCACCGGCCGCTCCCCAAACCAGTCGGAATAGGAGCGGACCTCCTCTCCCCCCCGCCTCATCACGAGTTTTTTATCCCGCGAGAATCCGATAGAGGCCGTGACGGCGCCCCCGCCCGTCCCGCAAAACTCCCCCTCGGCAAACGCGCTCTCCTCCCCGTGGGAGATCATGTCGGCCCGCGAAACCGGCCGCTGCGACCGGCCGGTGCACAGCAGGTGGATGCTTTCAAGCAAATTGGTCTTCCCCGCCCCATTAAGCCCCTCAAGAAGCGCCCCCTGAGGCGGGAACGTGATTGACAGGGCCGGGTAGCTGCGGAAGTTTATGAGATTCAGGTTTTGGATGAACATGAGATTAAATAAAACCACCTGCGTATACCCGCAATTAAATTTTTTTCTGCATCCGCGCCCACGTGTCTTTCAGCGTCACCGTCCGGTTAAAAATTAATCTTTCGGGCGACGAATCATCGTCGGCGCAGAAATATCCGAGACGCTCAAACTGATACCTATCCCCCGCTTTGGCGTCGCGCAGCGACGGTTCCAATTTGCAGCCGTCAATAATTTTTAACGAGTCGGGATTGATGTTTTCCATAAAATCCCCGCTTGGCGAATCGTGCGGATTCTCTTTTGTAAACAGGCTGTCGTATAACCTCACCTCCGCGCCTATGGCGTGTTGCGCCGATACCCAGTGGATTGTCGCCTTGGGCGATCGGCCATCGGGCGCCGCGCCGCCGCGGGTCTGCGGGTCGTAGGTACAGCGCAGTTCAACGATGCCGCCGGCGCTGTCTTTAATGACCTCCGTGCAAGTGATAAAGTAAGCGTAGCGCAGCCTTACCTCCTTGCCGGGCGACAGCCTGTAATATTTTTTGGGCGGGTTCTCCATGAAATCGTCCTGTTCAATATATATAACCCGCGAGAACGGCACTTTCCTCGTCCCCATCAATTCGTCTTCGGGATTATTTACCGCGTCGAGCTCTTCAACCTGATCTTCGGGGTAATTTTCAATGACGACTTTGAGCGGTTTCAGCACGGCCATCACACGCGCACACCGTTTGTTCAGATCGTCACGCAGGCAAAAATCGAGCAGCGCAATATCCACGACGCTGTCGCGCTTCGCTACGCCGATCCTCTCGGCAAACTCGCGGATCGATTCGGGCGTGTAGCCCCTGCGGCGCAAGCCTGAAATCGTTGGCATGCGCGGGTCGTCCCAGCCGCTCACGCGCTTCTCCTGCACGAGCCGCAAAAGTTTGCGCTTGCTCATCACCGTATAATTAAGATTAAGGCGGGCGAATTCGGTCTGCTGCGAGTGGTGGATGTCGGGCAACTGTTCAAGAAACCAGTTATAAAGCGGGCGGTGATCTTCAAATTCCAGCGTACAGAGCGAGTGCGTTATACCCTCTATCGAGTCTTCAAGCCCGTGCGCCCAGTCGTACATCGGGTACACTTTCCACGTATCGCCCGTGCGGTGATGCGGCACGTTCATTATGCGGTACATCACCGGATCGCGCATGTTCATGTTGGGGTGCGCCATGTCAATCTTCGCCCGAAGTACGCACGTACCCTCCGCGATCTCACCCCGCGTCATGGCGGCGAACAGTTTTAGGTTTTCGTCAACGGGGCGGTTCCTGAACGGGCTTTCCTTGCCCGGCTCCGTTAGCGTGCCACGGTACTCGCGAATCTGCTCGGCAGTTAAATCGTCGACATACGCTTTGCCGTCCTCAACAAGTTTTACGGCGTATTCGTGCATCTTGCCAAAATAATCCGACGCGAAATACAGATGTTCCCCCCAGTCAAACCCAAGCCAGCGCACATCGCGCTTTATGGACTTGATGTACTCGTCCTCTTCCTTGGCCGGATTGGTATCGTCAAACCGGAGGTGGCACACTCCGCCAAACTCCGCCGCCATCCCGAAACTCAGGCAGATGGCCTTGGCGTGGCCGATATGCAGGTAACCGTTAGGCTCCGGCGGGAAGCGGGTGACGACCTTGTAGCCCCATTTGCCGGTGCGCATATCGTCCCGTATCATCTCGCGGATGAAGTGGGCGGGGGCGGTGTTTTCGCCATCGTTGACGGCGGTATTATTTTTGGGTGATTCCATTATGTTATCCTCATACCTTATCTTTGTTTGACATGGCGGAAAGCAAATCCGTTTTGACGTTTTTTATACATAACGGGAATATAATATATTGTGCCAAGCCAGTGATAATTTTCGGCGATATATTTTTTAAGCCCGCCCGCCGTTACTCCCTTTTCTCCCCCGCTTGACAACACCACTCAAACGTTTTCCCGGAAACCGGCATTGTGAACAACAGCCGCAGGAGTGTGTTTATTGAGGCCATGCCCGATAGCGCCCTCGCCAAAACCGTTCCCAGTAAAAACAGGGCTTCTTCCGTTACGATGTTTTCGTTCATGGCCACATTCATCTCCACTCCCCTGACTACCGACCTGCCAATCGCCAAATCCACCGCCCTGAACTTGACGGACATGATGGCTTCTATCTCGGGGCGTTTTCCTTTCGCGTCAGCTCCGCCTCTCATCCCGCTTTGCTGACTCATCCCTGCCCAGTCATACGCGTACAGAAAATCTTTCAACTTTTCGGCGTCATCAAAATCAGAATACATACTCGCTAAATGTGATATGAATTTCCACAAATATTCATTACTGTTTGGTGGGTGGATTGGGTTGTTGGGGTTTGTGATATTTTCGAATGTTAAAAATTCGGGAAAACTGGACGCAGAACTACATAGTTTACCGCCGATTACCGCCTTACGGGCGAGGGTTCCGTTGGTTTGCCAGGTCTCTATGTGAAGCGTTTCCTTTATGACCTGCCCCTTCTCAGTTTGCTTACCCTTCATAGATAATTTTACACGTGAATCGCCGTTGGGCTGGCGTTCGCGGCGCAGGGAATAGGCACGCGGTGCGCCCGGCTTACAAAACTTACCATATATGCGCCGCTCACCGGTGGCGGAATCTATTCCCGTTACCGATTCCACGGAGTGGATGGTATAGCACTTGGGCCATGCGGCATCGGGGATTATTTCGTATTCGTTTCTTTCGCCGTCAACGTACAGCGGTTCGGCGTTACGCCGGAAGACATTTACCGCAGGAACGCAGTAGAGTCTGAAATTGGATTTTGTCAAAACTGTGCCGCCGGGGATTTTTTTATCAAAACGCACATCAAGAAACAATGTTGACGGCGATTCGCCACCCAGCGGCAGGGAATCAAGCCCGAAAATGTCCACAAACAGAAATCTTTCAGGAAACGTGAAGTAGTCCTTGATCAAGCTGAGCGGGCGGTAGACATTTCGGTGTTCTGGAAACAGATTGTCGTCTTCGCCGAAACCGCCCTCCACAAACGTTTCACTCGGATAAAGCTGCACCGTTTTCCCGAGGTCGTCCCTAAGGGTTATTCCATATACATCATGCAGGAGCAATTTTCTGATCCGCAACGCCAACGGCAGGTCGGCATGTATATACAAGCGCAGCGGCGCTACCCGCAACGATTCAAGGCTGGTGCCCTGGTTCATCTTGAACGCAAGCGTCAGCATGTCTTTGCCAGACGCACTTGTCGCGCATTCCACCTTATCAAGCGTGAACGGATTTACGATTACGTCGCGCGTCGTTAACAATCGGCAGCCTATGTCGGAATCGGAATTGGGAGCGGTAAATATATTCGTGCCTTTACCTACCGTGTGGCAGGTTTGAAGTGTTTTCGTACGCGACGCAAACTCCACAATGCACGTTCCCGGTACCGGCTCCAACAACTGCGGCCAAAGCGTATCGGTCAGCCCCTCCGTCAACTCCGGAAATTCGTCGTCTAACCGCCTCCGTATCCCCGCGCTCAAAAACGCAAAAGCCTCAAACAGTCGCTCAAAACGCGGGTTCCCGCCCTTGGCGGAGTCCAAACTTAAATACTGCGCCCGTTGCGGATACATCCGCGCGAACCGTTCGCTCTCTTCCCGCAGATACCGAAGCTCTTCCTCAAAATAAACGTCATCGACCATAGTGAAATATACCTGTCCTCTTGATGTGAGGGGTAAACCCCCTTGGGGCCAGCCCCATGAAATAAAGATTTCTCTACTACTCAGGTAAAATATATATGGCATAAATCAAAATGCAATTTTTTATAAAAGAATCTTGATTTGCTTTTTAATCTCCGCGATATATTATATTGTTTACAGAGACGAGACACCTTAAAAAGGGGGGATTATGACTGCCAACAAAGCTCAGTATCTATTGTCCATCGCGGATATTGATTCACGGTTTTTTGAAGTTACTAAGTTTTCGGGCGAAGATGCTATCAGCAGCCTGTACTGGTTTGACATTGAGTTTCGCATGTCCGCCGCCGC
>JAITFQ010000117.1 GCA_031281225.1 Chitinispirillales bacterium | reverse complement strand
CCCCGCAGAGGGGGCAGCGAAAAACAAAATATTATTGAACGGCTTTTTGTTCAATAATATTTTGGTTGGAGCGAGGGGGAGACCTCCCCCCTTAAAATATGTTTTGAATTTGATTTTGAATTTGAATTTGACTTTTTTTTTTTGATTTTAAGGATTATTATGAAAATAACGTCTATCGCAATCACCCCCCCCGCCTCCGCCGCGTCCTGCCCGAAGGTAACCCCTGAACTCTTAGCCAGCTCCCTCGCCCGCTACTCCCGGTCAAACAAGGGGTTAGACGCGATCCTCGCCTCCATCGACTGGAACGACCCCGACAAATCGGTCGACGCGATATTCAAGTTTGTGGACTACGGGCACGCGAGCATTACGGGGATGACGGGCGGAATCGCCATCGCGATTGACGGGTTGTCGATGTGGCTCGCCTACAAAATTTTCGACATCGCGCAGCTCTGCGACGGGCAGGAGTCGAGCACCCGCTACATCAAGCTCGACAAAACGAGTATCCCTGACCCCGGCGAAATCGGTATTCCCGAACAGTGCGCGGAGGGTTGGGAAAAATTGATGGGGCGGGCGTTTGAAACGTACCGTGAGGTTTACGATATGCTCGACGACGACGTCAGGCGCAATCCTGGGCTTATCAGGCTTCCGGCGGGAATTGATGAAAAAGTCGTCGACAGGCTTCGGAAGAATTACGCGCTTGACCGGGCGAGGTATTTGCTCCCGTTTGCGTCGAAGACGAACGCGGCTTACGTGATGACGGCGCGGGTCTGGGCGGATACGCTGCGCCAGCTTGATTCGCTCCCGATGCCGGAGGCCCAAAAGTGCGCTGGGATGGTGCGGGCGGAGCTTGAGAAATTTGTCCCGAGGATGACGCGGCACAGTTTCGCGACGGACGCGAGCGCGGATCAGGCCGAGCAGTTGATTTCGCACAGCATTTACAGCATCAGGAAAGACGGCGTAAGTATTGATAACATTGCCGATGAGGTTTATCTGAAAGTGATGGACGACAGGCCGCTGTTTTTGCCCGATTTGCAAACGACGGACGACGCTTTCGCCGAGAAGGAAAACCGTTATTGCACGGTGGGGACGAAAGTGCGGCGGATGATGGTGCGGGCGGCGTGGAACAACATGGCGGTCGCCGAGCTGCGCGATTTGAACCGGCACAGGAGCGGGTACAGGTTTTCGCCGCTTCTCCCGCGCGGGTTTTACATGCCGGCTGGCGTCGAGCACCCGCGGATAGCGGAGGTGCTGCGGGATTACAAGGCGTTAGTTGAATCGATAGCGGCGCAGGGCAGCGGCGCGCAGGCTTACGTTTATGGATTGCTTTTAGGCACGCAGGTGGAGTTTGAGCACTCTACGCACTTAGACAAGTTTATCTACGAGATAGAGCTGCGGACGGGCATGGGCGCGCATTTCCGCTACGCCGATCATTTAGCGAAAGCGGCGGCGGCGCTAACAGGTAAGAAGCCGGAGCTGGCGCGTTTCATACAAATGGGCAACGCGGAACCGGAATTTTAATCGAAACAAAACCGCCCAGCCTAAAACAAAGAAAAAACATTGCAATGAAAAGAAAGCCAAAATATACCATAGAAGAGATTCAGGAAAAAGTCGTCCCTATTGCAAAGCAATACGGAGTGGAGCGGATGTATTTGTTCGGTTCTTACGCTCGCGGTGACGCAAAAGCAAAAAGCGATATTGATCTCAGAATTGACCGGGGAAAAATCAAAAGTTACTTCAAATTATTAGAGATGCACTACGATATAGAGAATTTATTTGAGGTAAAGGTAGATTTGCTGCCTACCTGCGGTTTTGAAGAGAGGTTTCTTAAAAAAATTGAGGAGGAGGAGGTATTACTTTATGCCGAACGAGCGTGACACATACTTAAAAAAGGGGTTTCGCTGTTTTGAGTGGGTAGGAGATATTTTTGCTTTTGACGTGTTGTTTTTGGCACCCCGGAGGGGTGACTCTATTGGTAGCCCCGGGTAAGCGTCCCGTTGGGACGCTTACCCGGGGTTGACGCGTCCCCAAGATGATTTCCGCACCCCGGGGTGCGGGGGATTTTTTGGGGGAACACGTTCGCCCCCGGGTTTTCCAACCCGGGGCTACCAATAGAGTCACCCCTCCGGGGTGCCAAAAAACAACGTCAACAGAAAAACATAGGTAAACACAGAATGGAAACAGCCGCAATCGCCAACCACAAAGGTGTTGAGCTGCTGGCCCCCGCAGGAAGCGTGGAGAGTTTCCACGCGGCGGTTGATTCGGGGGCGGATGCGGTGTATTTGGGGCTTGACAGTTTTAACGCGCGGATGCGGGCGAAGAATTTTACGGCGCGTGATTTGTGCGGCATTGTGCCGTACGCGCACTCCCGCAATGTAAAGGTGTACGTTACCCTCAATACGTTAATCAAGCAAAACGAGGTCAAGCCGGCCTTGCATTTACTTTATCAATTAGACCAGATTGGCGTTGACGCGGTTATCGCCGCGGATATTGGGCTGATGAGATTGGCGTCGGCCCACTTTCCGAAATTGCGGCTGCACGGCAGCACGCAGGCGGCGGTGCATAATGGACATGGCGCGGAATTTTTGAAGACGCTGGGGGTCAGGCGTGTGGTTTTGGCGAGGGAATTATCGCTTGACGAAATTGCCGCGACTACGAAACAGTCGCCGATAGAAACGGAAGTATTTGTACACGGCGCACTGTGCTATTCGATTTCTGGGCAATGCCTCGCGAGCAGTTTCATCGGCGGGGCGAGCGGAAACAGGGGGCGGTGCACGCAGGTTTGCAGGCGGCGGTTTAGATATGGCGGGGCGGGAGCTGTCATCAACGGATATTTTTTCTCGCCGTATGACTTGCAGGCGATAGCGGCGGTTGACAAAATGGCAAAGGCCGGCGTGGCGAGTTTTAAGATTGAGGGGAGGATGAAAGGCGCGGAGTATGTGGGCACCGTCGTTAAGGCGTACAGGCGCGTTATTGATTCTCCGAGTGACGTTGATGAGGCGGTTAAGGAGTTGCGTTTTGATTTCGGGCGGGCGAAGACGGAGTTTTTTCTTGACGGGCGCAAGGGCGAACCGCCGGTTGACCCGTTGCGGCCTTCGGGAACCGGGGTGCTGATCGGTAAAATTGTCGGGCGCGGCGATACGTCGTTAACTTTATTAATGGAGCGGCCGCTGGCGAAACAATTTTTTACCGGCGGCTTGACAATCGGCAAGGGCGACCGTTTACGCGTCCAGCCTGAAAACGGGTTTGAGGGGGTGTCGTGCAAGGTCGCGGATTGTAAGGCCGCAGGCGATAACACAGAAACTACCATTACCGTCACGATTACCGCACCCGTTCAATGCGGTATCGGCGATTATGTATTTCTCATCGGTAGATCGGAAAAAGAGCAAAAAAACGCTGCCGTGACAATTTTTACACCGGTAACGAATCTAAAAACAAATTTCCAAAACGCCGCGAAAATCGCGAACAGCCTTACGCCGGAACCAACGGGTACAATACCTCACCCGAAGCCAAAGATGTGGTTCAAGGTTGACACAGTAGACTGGCTTGACATAGTCAACGCCACACCATGCCAACACCTCATTTTCGACGCCGATTCCAAAGAAATCGATCGATTATTCGACAATCCTAGTACAATAAAAAAATGGCGGTCGCGGATGTTTGTTGGTTTGCCGCCGTTTATTGAGGAGGCGGGAGTAACGTTTTGGCGCGGGGTTGTCGAGCGGTGTTTTTCCGCCGGCTTGCAATCATTCACGGTATCCAACCCCGGCCATTTCGCGCTTGTGAGGGGGGCGAAACAAATTGCCGCGGATACGCCGCTTTGGATTCTCAACCGTTTTACGCAAAAGGAATTGGTAACGCGCGGTATCAGTCAGTTTGTTTTTTCGTACGAGGACGAATATCTGAATATCAGGGACACGGCAGTTTCTACCGGGATAGTCCCGGTTTATGGCAGGCCGCCGCTATTCATATCGAGGATACCTGTGCCTGCCGGCGTTAATTGCGATACGGCGATAACCGATCCGCATGATAATGAATTTTTCGTATCAATAAAAAACGGCCTTTGCTACACACTGCCGCAATCCCCCGTATGCCTCTTTGCGAGGCGGGAGCGGTTGTCGAATTGCGGGATTGAAAATTTTCTGATCGATTTATGTTTTCACAAGCCGGATTACGAGACCGCCAACCGGTTAGTGGCAGGTTTCAAGAGCGGGGTGAAGGTGGAGGGCGGCACGATATTTAATTTCAAGGCGGGGCTGCGTTAAATGGTGGCTTCGGCAGGCTCAGCCACCGGAGAAACGAAACCGTTGCCTGAGCTTGTCGAAGGCAACTCAACGTACCTCGCCCGCGGCCTTGTGAATGTTTTCAAACAGTTTTTCGAGCATTTCGTACGGCGTGGACGAAAACGCTACTCGCAGCAGGTTTCCTAATGATATTACCCCGGTGTCGTATTTATCGAGCAGCACTTTTCTGATCTCTTCCGCCTTGCCGTTTTTAACTTCCAAGCACATAAAGTACCCGGAGTTGAACGGGAGCGGGCGCAGGTATTCGCCGTATTCCTTGCGGGTGTCGAGAATACGTTTTATCTTCTTGTATCTGCGTTGCAATATCTCGGTTTTCTCCGCCCGCTCTCGGTTGTAGGATTCCGATTCGTAGGCTTTGAGCAGGATGGACTGCCCAACGTTCGACGCGCTCGACGTGCTTCCGCGGATGCTGCCGCCGAGTTTTGATTCCATTGCCCGGTAGAAAGCGGCGTCGCCGCGGGCGCAGCCGAAAGTTACGAAGCCGACCCGTATCCCCCACACGTAATCTTCCTTTGTGGGGCCGTCTATCTTGACCGCCAGCACCCTTTCGTGCGCGTCGGCCAGATAGGAGAATATGGATTCCCTGAGAATACCGTCTTCAAAAACGAGGCCGAAGTAGGCGTCGTCTACGATTACTATAACGGAGTTCCCTTTTTCCGCGGCCTCCACGATTATCTCTTTAACGGCTTTCGCCTCGTCGACCGTGATAGTGTAGCCGGTGGGGTTGTTTGGGAAATTGAGGACAACGATCCTTTTGCCGGCCGGGCCTTCAAGCAGTTTTTGGCGCAAACCATCGGTGTTGAACCCATCGTTGGCGTTAAAAATCGGATACGTTTCAAACTCCGAGCCGTAGGCGTAGTTGAAGACTAAATTATAGTTTTCCCAATAAAGGTCGGGAATTATTATCTTGTCGCCCGGATTGACAAGCAGGTAGCCGGTCGCCGACAGGCCGTGTGTGAGCGCGGAGGTTGTTATTGGGTTGCTTATCCCGTCTTCTTTCAGGCGTGGATTTTTTTTGAGGATTGTCTTTCTCCACATGTTTCTGATTTCGGGTTTCCCCAGGTTGGGCGCGTAGGAAAACGAGTCTTTGTCCCCCGCCACCGCCTGCACGCCGACGGACGGAAGTATCATGAGCGCCCCGCAGTCCTCAAAAGCGACCCCGATAGTCGCGTTCAGGGCCTTCCCCTTGGCCTCGGCCGTCTGCGCCAAAATACCCTGCGACGGGAAAAATATCCGCTGCCCCTTGGTCGAAAGCATATCGAAAACGTAGGGGTTGGCGGCTTTGATAGCCTCGTTGAGTTTCAGGGCTTGGGGGTCTATCATTTTTAGTTTGCGCTTTTTCCGTTGAAAGTTAGGGTTGTTTGGGTACAATATAACAGTATAAGATAATATATGTGTAGGGGCATGTCAATATATAAAAAAACATTGTTTCCCATACCCGCACGCGCGGAATGAACGGCCATACAGGGCCGCCCCTACAGCATATTTACAGGATCGACATCAATAATACAGCGGTAGCCGGACGACGGCAGGGCGGCCTGCGATAATTTTCGGATTTCGATTAGCGCGGCGCTCAGGGAGCGGGGGGAGGCGGATTTCAGGATCATTGAATATCGGTGCACCTTGTCGATACGTGATAAAACGGCGGGGGCGGGGCCCAAAACTCTTATTTTGTTGCCGGGATTCGACAGGATCATCCGCGCCGATTTGTGCAAAAACTCCCGGATGGGGGGCTCGTCGGCGCCTTCGGCTATTACCCTGACAATTTTGCCGAAAGGGGGGTACGCAAGCTCCTGACGGTGCTTTATCTCGTTGTCGTAGAATGATAAATAGTCGTGATCAGTCGCGTATCTCACGGCGGCTTCGTTGGGGCAGTAGGTCTGGATGACCACCTCGCCGGGGAGGTCGGCGCGGCCGGCGCGGCCGGCTACCTGAGTCAATAATTGAAACGTCCGCTCCGACGCGCGGAAATCTGGGAAATATAGCCCCGTGTCAGCCTGCAAAACGCCCACAAGAGTGACGTTCGGAAAGTTCAAACCCTTGGCGACCATCTGCGTCCCCAATAGTATGTCGGCCTCGCCGGCCGCGAAAGCGTCGAGTATCGCGGCGTGGGCGCCCTTGCGCCGCGTGGTGTCCTGATCCATCCGTAATATACGCGCTTCGGGGAAACGCTCTTTCAGCAGCTCCTCGGCTTTTTGTATCCCCGTCCCCTTATACTTGATTTTCAGGCCCCCGCAGCTTGGGCAGGATTCCGGCGCTATCTCCTCATGGCTGCACTGGTGGCACTTCAAGGCGGTGTCGGCTTTGTGGTAGCGCAGGTTGACCGAGCAGTTGGGGCAGGCGTGGGAATATCCGCAGCTTTTGCATAGTAATACAGCCGAAAACCCCCGTCTGTTCAACAGTAAAATAATTTGTCTGCGGTGAGATAATTCCTCCTCCATCCGGGTAACGAGATACCGCGACATTATCGTCCAGTTGTTCGCCTTGTGCTCCGCCGTCATGTCGATAACCTTGACCTCCGGCAGCCGCGCCGCGCCGTGCCGCTCGCTTAGCGTCAAGAGGTGATACTTCCCGGTCAGCGCGTTGTAGTAGCTCTCAACGCTCGGCGTCGCGCTCCCTAATACCACCGCGGCGTTTTGCATCATCCCCCTCATCACGGCTGTGTCGCGGGCGTTGTAGCGCGGGTCGGTGTCGCTTTGTTTGTATGAGCCGTCGTGCTCTTCGTCCACAATTATCAGCCCCACGTTTTCCATAGGCGCCATGAGCGCGCTGCGCACCCCGATGAGGGCCCGGCGCCGGCCTGTCACTATTTCCTGCAGGCTGTCCCGCCGCTCGCCGTCGGACATCCGGCTGTGGATGACGGCCACGGCGCCGCCGATCGCGGTCTGGAAGCGGCGGATGGTCTGCGGGGTCAGGCTGATCTCGGGGACAAGGATTATCACCCCTCTGTTTTCGGCAAGCGTTTTTTTCGCGAGTTCAATGTAGACGTGGGTTTTGCCGCTGCCGGTTATGCCGTAGAGGAGAAACGGTTTTAGTTTGGAATCCGGGGTTTGGAGCGTGGAGTTGATGGCGGCGGATACCTGTTCTACGCAGGTTTGCTGCTCGTGGGAGAGGGTGATATTTTCTTCGCTTGCGGACGGCGGCGGCTCGGCGGATTTTCGCGAAACCCTCGGCTTTTTGCCGATTATCGACTTGTTGACGAGCGGTTTGAATATCCGGCCCATTGAGCATTGATAGTATCTCGCCATCCATTCGTACAATTTGAGCAGCGATCTGT
>JAITFQ010000106.1 GCA_031281225.1 Chitinispirillales bacterium | reverse complement strand
GGGGGGGGAGGATTTGCAAGAGCGGCGGGGGGACCAGGGGGGCCGAAAAGCGGTGTGGTGGGGGGGGGGGGGGGTAGAATACTGGGGGCATTCCTGCCGCTTATCCCGGGCCATGCGTGGCCCGGGAGCGGTAACTACACTAAATTGGCGGCGAGTTTCGCGGCCAGTTTTTCGGCAAACGACTCGGTATTATAGAATCCCATGCTCACCCTTGCCCGCGCCGCGGCCACCTTGTCGGTCCTCACGTCGGGCTGTGCGTCAACCATTGATGATATGATCTGCATCTCCCCCTTAATTTCACGCTGTTTCTTACCGTCCGCGGAAAATTCGGAGCGGTCCACAGCGCCCCCTCCAGCCGCTGCCTGCATACTGTCGGCCTTGCGGCTGCCGCCGTCGAGTTTACGCAGCTCGTTCTGCATTGCAGGTGTGATTTTGTTAATTTCCATAACCGTTCGGCTCCTTTCGGCCCTATTGGCTGTATCGGCATATCAAATCAAGAACTTTAGCATAATATAATATTTTTTTTAAACAAAATCTCTTTTTTTTTAAAAAAATAGGTTTTGACTTTATCATTTAAATTTATTATTTTTATCTAAGACGTACGAATCGCGCCCACGCGCCTATACACCCCCGGAGGTAGCCGATGAACAAAATCAAAGTTTTAGTTGTCGATGACTCAGCAGTAGTCAGGCAGATACTGACCCGCGAGTTCTCCAAGGATAGGGAATTGGAGGTCGTAGGCACTGCCCCCGACCCGTATGTCGCGCGCGACAAGATACTCCAGCTCAAGCCAGACGTGATCACGCTTGACGTCGAAATGCCGCGCATGGACGGTGTAACGTTCCTGCGTAAGCTGATGAAGCACCACCCGCTGCCGGTCATCATAGTATCCTCCCTGACCGCCGCCGGTAGCGAACTCGCCCTTGAAGCGCTCAACTGCGGCGCGGTGGACGTGATGTGCAAACCCGGCACAGCCTACAGCGTCGGCGATATGTCCGAGCTGTTGATACAGAAAATCAAAGGCGCCGCGATGGTGGACATGCGCAAGCGCGCCGCAATCATCAAGGAACGCGCCGAAAGCTCCCCCCAGCCCATAGTGCGGCGGGCCATGACGCGCACCACAAACAAAATCATAGCGATAGGCGCGTCAACCGGCGGGACCGAAGCGATAAAAGACGTGCTGATGGAGTTCGGAGCCGGCGCGCCGGGAACTGTGATCGTGCAGCACATGCCGGAATTTTTCACGAAATCCTTCGCGGAACGGCTCAACAGCCTGTGCGAGATTGAAGTAAAAGAAGCCGAACACGGCGACAGAGTGATCCCCGGAAGAGCCCTCCTCGCGCCTGGAAACAGGCACATGGTGCTAAAAAGGTCGGGCGCACAGTATTTAGTAGAGCTCAAAGACGGCCCGTTAGTATTCCACCAGCGCCCCGCGGTTGAGATTTTGTTCAACTCCGTGGCGATGTACGCCGGAAAAAACGCCGTGGGGATGGTTTTGACCGGAATGGGGAAAGACGGCGCCAAAGGGCTTCTTGCAATGAAAGAAGCCGGCGCCCACACGATAGTTCAGGACGAAGCGTCGAGCGTGGTTTGGGGAATGCCCGGGGAAGCCTACAAGGTAGGAGCGGCCTGCGTGGTATTGCCGCTCAAAAAAATCGCTGCGGAGGCGTTAAAAATGGCGGAAGCGGACTGATATCACGGAATAAATAAGGAGATGTTTTATGACTAATCACCAACAAAATCAACCCGCCCCCGCCGCCCCCGAACAGGATTCGGCGCTTGCGAAGTTTTCGCGCGACCTTACAGAGGCGGCGCGCAACGGAAAACTTGACCCGGTCATCGGGCGGGACGATGAGATCAGGCGGATTATACAGATACTGTCGCGCCGGACAAAGAATAACCCGGTGCTGATAGGCGACCCAGGCGTCGGAAAAACGGCGATTATCGAGGGGCTCGCGCTGCGCGTCATTAAGGGCGACGTCCCCGAGGGGCTGAAGAGCAAATCGGTAGTTTCGCTCGACATGGGGGCGCTCGTGGCCGGCGCCAAATTCCGCGGGGAGTTTGAGGAACGGCTCAAGGCCGTGCTCAAGGAGGTCGCCGACAGCGGGAACATCATGCTGTTTATTGACGAACTGCACACCATCGTCGGAGCCGGGGCGGCGGAGGGGGCGATGGACGCGGGCAACATACTCAAGCCGATGCTCGCGCGGGGGGAACTCCACGCGATAGGCGCGACGACACTCGACGAATATCGTAAATTTATAGAAAAAGACAAGGCGCTGGAACGGCGCTTTCAGACGGTAGTTATAAATCAGCCGACCGTTGAGGATACGATATCAATACTCAGGGGCCTGCGCGAGCGGTACGAACTCCACCACGGCATAAAAATCAAAGACAGCGCCTTAGTAACCGCGGCCATACTCTCCGACCGGTATATCACCGAGCGGCTTTTGCCGGACAAGGCCATCGACCTCGTCGACGAAGCCGCCGCGAAACTGCGCACGGAGAGAGATTCAAGCCCCGCCGAACTCGACGAGGCGATGCGGAAGCAAATGCGGCTTGAAATTGAGATCGAGGGGCTGAAAAAAGAGAAGGACAAGGCGTCCAAAGAGAAAATATCCAAACTGCAAGACGAACTCACCGTTGTCCGCGCAACCGCGTTGTCCATGAAGAATCGCTGGGACGCGCAAAAGGCGCAATCCGACAAGCTGCAAAACATCCGCGAGCAGATAGACAGGGCGCGGCTTGACCTTGAGCAGGCCGAGCGCGAGTACCACCTAAGCCGCGCGGCGGAACTGCGCCACGGGCGCATACCCGAGCTTGAGCAGGAAAGGGAAAAAATCGAGGAAGAGATCAAAAATACAAACGATGGAAACCGCCTGCTCAAGGAAGAGGTTGGCGAAGAGGACATAGCCGAGATAATCAGCCGCTGGACACGGATACCCGTCAGCAAGTTAGTCGCGGGGGAAAAGGAAAAATTATTATCGCTATCCGAACATCTGCATAAGCGCGTGATCGGCCAGGACGAGGCTGCGGACGCGGTGGCCGACGCGGTTATGAGGGCGCGGGCCGGCCTGAAAGACCCGAACCGCCCCATAGGCAGTTTTATATTTCTTGGGCCGACGGGCGTCGGCAAGACGGAGCTGGCGCGTGCGCTAGCTTTCAATCTGTTTGACGACGAGCGGGCGATGGTGCGCATCGACATGTCCGAATACATGGAAAAACACTCGGTATCGCGGCTGACCGGGGCGCCTCCGGGATATGTGGGGTACGAGGAAGGCGGGCAGCTTACGGAAGCGGTAAGACGGCGGCCGTACTCGGTGGTGCTTTTTGACGAGATCGAAAAGGCCAATCTTGAAGTTTTTAATATTTTGCTGCAAATACTCGACGACGGGAGGATTACGGATTCGCAAGGCAGGCTGATTGATTTCAAGAATACGATTATCATAATGACATCAAACATCGGTTCGCAGCTAATCCTCGACAAACAGGAAAACACGGATATTAAAGACACCGTCATGGCCGAACTCAAACGCCATTTCAAGCCGGAATTTTTGAACCGTATCGACGAAACGGTCGTTTTCGAGCCGCTCGCCCGGGATCAAATCCGCCAAATCGCGTCCTTACAGATGCGCGGGTTTGTTGACAGGCTGGCGGGGCTACGGATCGGGGCTGAGATTGACGACAGCGCGCTCGACCTCATCGCTGAAAAAGGTTACGACCCTGTCTACGGAGCGCGCCCGCTAAAGCGCGTCATCCAAAAGGAGATCGAAACGCCGGTGTCGAAAATGATCATCGCCGGCGAACTTGCGGAGGGCGGGACGTTGCGGGTTCATGGGGATCAGGGGATGGTCGAATTTAAAGCGTTTTAATTGCACGAAACAATTAATACGTACGCTTTTACGCAGGATTTATATTCTCCCCATGAACGCCTACAATGCAAACTCCCCGCCGCTAATTGAATCCATCCGTGAAAATAACCGGCAGAGGAAGGATGATTGCGTCTTTCGCGAAACGCGGGCTTACGGCGCGGGAGCGGGGATTGATTTTTCGGGGAACAGCTATCTTGCGCTTCAGGATTGCCGGGAGGTGGCGGATGAGGCGTCGCGGGCGGCGGAAGGAAAATTTTTTGGCAATATGGCGTCGCGGCTTATATCGCAGGCGTCGCCGCTGTATGATCTGCTGGAAAAGGAGCTCGCGGGTTGGAAAAAATGTGAAAGCGCACTGGTTTTTAATTCAGGATACGCGGCAAATACGGGGATTATTCAGGCAGTCTGTGACCGGCATACCGATATATTTTGCGATAAATTAAACCACGCGTCGATAATAAACGGATGCCTGCTATCAGGCGCAAAGCTGATGCGGTACCGGCATAATGACATGAAGCATTTGGAAGAATTTTTACGCGGGTCGTCAGCCGAAAAAAAATTGATTGTTACCGATACCGTGTTCAGTATGGACGGAGACAAGGCCCCGCTTGCCGACATCTGTGAATTGGGGGAGCGGTATGGCTGTGCGGTGATGGTTGACGAGGCACATGCCACGGGCATTTTTGGCGGCGGCGCGAGCGGGCTGGTTGAAGAGAGCGGGGTTGAAGACGCCGTCCATATCCGCATGGGGACATTGAGCAAGGCCGTTGCCGGGCTTGGGGGATTTTTTGCAGGGGACAGGGAGATCAGGGATTTTTTGGTAAACAACGCTTCGCCACTAATCTATTCTACCGGACTGCCGCACTCCGCCCTTGCCTGTAATTTAGCGGCTGTGCGGTATATTAGAAGAAATCCGAGCCTTGGAAAGCTATTACTTGACAAAGCGGAAAAACTGCGCGGCGCGCTTGTGTCGGCGGGGTGGGATTGTATGGGCAGCACAACACAGATAATTCCCATATTGACAGGCAGCGCGGAAAGTGCGCTGAAATTGTCGTCATTCCTGAAAAAAAATAACATATCAGCCCCGGCAATCCGCACGCCCACCGTCCCAAAAGGCACGGAGAGAGTAAGGTTTTCGGTTCATTTGGGGATTGACGACGGCGAGATTGAAGCGGTGTCCAAAGTTATGCGGAGATATAAATCATGAGCAAAACCATAGTGTTTGGCGGATGGGCGGTACCGCCCGGTATCCTCAAAAACGTTTTTGGAAACGACGCCGTTTACGTTGATGTCAACCACATCATGCCCAAATTATTCGCGTCGTGCCAACTAAGGGGCGACTGGCCGGAAATCGTCATTTCCGAATGCCAGCTAACAAAAAAAAATCCGCCCGGTGTCATTGCCGGGTGGTCTACCGGAGCGATGTTAGCCTATGCGGCTGCTACCCGTATATGTCCGTCCCAACAATTAATCCTGCTATCCGCAACCCCGTGTTTTTGCCGGAAAGACGATTTTCGTTTCGGCACAAACCCGTCGGTTTTGGATCAGATGATTAACGCGTTGCGCAAAGACCGTGACGCCGTTCTGCAATCATTCTACGAACGCTGCGGGTTGCAATACGATCCGGACGCTATTTCCAATTACACGACTGACGAGTTATCAAGCGGGCTGCTATTTCTGAAACAGGCGGACCTCCGCCCCCTCGCGCCACTATTAACAAAGATAATTTTTCGCCACGGTCAAACCGACCAAATTATCCCAATCGCCGCCTCAAAATATTTTAGCGAGCAGACGTCGGGAGAACATATCGAAGTTTCCGGCGGCCATGTTGAGCTTTTCAACCCCTGCGCTACAACTTCCTGCTCTTTACCGCCATTTTGACTGGCGGCACGGAAATTTTCCAACTATCCGTGTATTTTTTTGTAACATAACCCACGAAACCAAAGTCTAATTGACATCAATTAAACGCCCGCCTTAAAACTGCGGGTTTGGGTTTTAATCCGAAATGTAAAATTTTTGTTGCGTTCACGCGGGTTAAATGTTATTTTTAATGTGTTGGTATCGGCTATGTTGATACCTTTGCGCGTTTTTACTGAAACTCTATTACTGGAGACGTATCGTTTATGCTCGACAAGAAACATGACAGCTTCTTTGATGAAGAAACCCCCGACGACCGTAAATCCGGCGAGCTCATGCAAATGCTCGACGGCTACGACAAACCAATAAAAACATTTTCGTCCGGCGAAAAAGTTTCGGGCAAGGTCACGCAGATTGGCTCGGAATACGTATGCGTCGACATCGGCGCGAAGAACGAGGCGCTGATGAAAGTCGCCGAGCTTGCCGGCGAAAGCGGCGAACTCAGCGTGAAAGTGGGCGACACCGTGAGCGGGTCCGTTGTATCGCAGAGGGACGGCGAAACAATAATAAGCAAGAGCATGAGCGGCGGCACCGCCGACATTGGGGCGCTGCGGGACGCGCTAAACGCGCGCGTACCGGTGCAGGGCAAGGTCACAGGTGTGAGCAAAGCGGGCCTTACCGTCAAGATAATGGGCCACAGAGCGTTCTGCCCGGTCAGCCAGATAGACGTCAAGTTTACATCCGACGTAAACGAATACCTCGGAAAAACACTCGACTTTGTGATAACCCGCATAACCGAGGGCGGGAAGAACATCGTCGTTAGCCGCGTGCCGCTGTTTGAGTCCGCGCTGGAGGAGCAGTTCAAAATATTCGCCGACGTCGCAGGGACAGGCAAGTCTCTCAAAGGCAAAATTTCCAAAATCGTCGAGTTTGGCCTGTTTGTGGAAGCCGGCGCACTCGAAGGGCTCGTCCACATCTCCGAAGTTTCGTGGGAACGGGCGCAAAACCTCAACGACACGTTCACGGTCGGGCAGGAAGTGGAGTTTATAGTATTAAAGGTAGAGCGCAAAGACTCCCTGCGCAACTCAAAAATATCGCTCTCAATCAAACAGGCGCTCGAAGACCCCTGGACAAAAGTCACAGACGCGGTGAGCGTAGGACAGTCGATCGACGGCAAGGTCACACGCCTCGCCGATTTCGGCGCGTTCGTCGAAGTGCTTGCGGGCGTCGAGGGGCTTGTACACGTTTCTGAAATGGCATGGGGCAGGCGCGTACACCACCCGTCGGAAATTGTAAAACCCGGGCAGACGGTCAAAGTGACCGTATTGGGCATCGACCTGAACAAACGCTCAATATCCCTCACATTAAAAGACGTGGCCGACGATCCGTGGCAGGGGATTGAGGAGAAGTTAGCGGTCGGGGCGGACATTACGGGGACTGTAGCGAGAAAGGCCAAGTTCGGATACTTCATAGATCTGTTTGAGGGCGTCACCGGCCTGCTCGTTTTTTCGAGAATGGCCGCCGACAAGAAAGACGCCATCAAGCCGGGCGATACCGTCACGGTTCAGGTAGAGTCCATAGACACAGACAGCAGGCGCGTCGCGCTGTCGATGGGCGTGTCCGACTCCGGCAAGGATAAGGAATCGGAAGAAACAAGGCAGTACCTGAAAAAGCAGGACACCGGCCGCGACAAAAAACCCGGAACAGGCGGCGGCTCCGGCGGGCAATCAGGCACGGAATTTGGCGCGGCGTTAATGAAAGCGTTAAAGACAACTCCGGCAAAACCCGAAACGGCACCAGCGCCGTCAACGCCAAAACCGGCAGTAGCTGAAAAACCCGCGGCGGCAGCAGCGCCAGCGCCATCAACGGAAAAAATCGTGGAAACACCATCGGTAAAGGTTGACACGGCAACCGTATCAACAGAAAAAACCGAAGAGACTCCGTCAGCAAAAATCGACGCCGTTGACACAGCCGCCGCTCCCGTGGCAGCCACGCCAAAACCGGCGCCTGAAGTTGACAGTTAAAAACCGCGCGATGAACGTGCTCGTTATCGGCGGCGCCGGATACATCGGAAGCCACGTGGCCCGCGCCCTGCTCGACAAGGGGCACGGGGTCACGGTTTTCGACGATCTCTCAAGCGGCTGCGAAGGGAATCTATTCGACGAGGCCGCGTTTGTCCACGGCACAATCCTAAACCCCGGCGCCCTCGCGGAAACCATGGCCGGCGGTTTTGATGCCCTCATCCACCTCGCGGCATTCAAAGCGGCCAACGAGTCGATGACGCATCCGGAAAAATACTCCGTGAACAACATCACAGGGACGATAAACATCCTCAACTGTGCAGCAGCAGCCGGCGTCAACACGGTCGTTTTTTCATCATCCGCGGCGGTCTACGGTGCCCCGCACTATATTCCGATAGATGAAGACCATCCGCTAAACCCCGAAAATTACTATGGCTTCACAAAGCTCGAAATCGAGCGCATCCTCTACTGGTACGACAAGCTGAAAGGGATGCGTTACGCCGCCCTGCGCTACCTCAACGCCGCGGGCTACGACGCCGCAGGGAGGATACGCGGGCTTGAGCGCAATCCGGCTAACTTGCTCCCTATCATAATGGAAGCGGCGGCGGGGGCCAGGGAAAAGTTGGAGGTTTTCGGCGACGACTGGGACACCCCGGACGGAACCTGCATACGCGACTACGTCCACGTCAGCGACCTCGCCGAAGCCCACGTTCTGGCGATAGAATATTTGATTGAGAAAAACCGCAACCTCACCGTCAATCTGGGCAGCGAGACCGGCATAAGCGTAAAATCGATGCTCGAAACCGCGCGTTCAATCACCGGCCGCCCGATCCCCAGCATAATATCCGGCCGCCGCCTCGGCGACCCCGCCCGCGTAGTATCCACATCCTCCAAAGCGCGCGAAACCCTGGGCTGGCAAGCAAAACTCAGCAACGTCGAAACGCTCATTGAGAGTACGTGGAGAGTTTATAGTGAGAAGCATTGAATACCCCTCTTGACTTTTCAAACGGTAAAATTTTTAAAAATTTACGCCTCTATCCACTCCCCTATCTGCCTTGTATTATCATCTATCGCAATCCCCACTTTCTTTGCGTTTGGGTAGGGGGCGGCGTATTGATTATCGTTGATTTGCTTCATCGCTTCCTGCGCTTGTTCTGCGCAGTCGTTGTTTTTGGCGACTTTTATTTCGAGCACCCACGTGACGCCTCTGCATGTCACTATCAAATCGGAGCGCCCCTGATTGCTGTGCATTTCGCCGAATGTCAGCACACCGCAGCCGCGTAAAAATGCGAGGATGGTGGAGCGGTAGAGCCATTCCTGCGCGGTTATTTTTAACCGCCGTCCAAATTTCGCGGCGTTTATATAATCGTCGTAGGGGATGCTTGCGAGGAGGCGGTTGATGGTTTCTATAAACAGTTCGCAATCGTCTTCTCTCAACGCATCGATGAGCGGAGTGCGAAAGTCCATAAACTCGCCGCCGCCGCTCTGTATAATGTTTTCGGCAACCAATCTCGACATGGAATCGAATACTTCGGTGTTGGGATAGTCTAACAGGAAGAAATCATCGCTGTCCTCCCGTAGTGTCAGGTATCCGGCCTGATAAAGAAAACTCTCAGGCGGAGCGGTATCAATATTACCCGGATTGCGCGCAAAATCTCTCGAAACCGGCAGGCCCCTGAACTGATCAACCGTGAGATTATGGTCTTTCATGAGATCGGCTATTACTTTTGTACTCCCGCTCTCCATCCAGTAGTTATCAAATTTGCCGCTGTCAAAAAAGTTAAGCGCCGAAAATGGATTGTATACCTTGTGGATGCCGTCAAAACAAAAACCGTTGTAATAATATTTCATCCTCTCGATAATATCGTTGACGGGAGTTGATGATTTGACCGCCAGAGCTTCCAAATGTTCGCTAAAATATTCTGTGAGTTCCTCCTGCGTATACCCAAGCATCGTGCCGTAGTTTTCATTGAGCGTGAGATCGTTCAGGTTGTTAAGTTTTGAAAAGACGCCGGCTTTGGTGAACTTGGAAATACCCGTCATGAACAGGAAGCGCATGTGTGATTCGTTTGTTTTCAACTGGACATAGTAGTCTCTCAAAATTTCACGGACTTCCTCTGCCTTTTGCGGCTTGTTGTAGAAATCCAAAAATGGCTTGTCGTACTCATCAACAATCACAACCACATGTTTGCCATATTTTCGGGAAGTCTCAACAATTAAGTGCTTAAGCATACCGCCCGCAGATGTCCCGCTAACATCTATCTCATGCTCACGGGCAACATATCCCATTAACTCAACCAGCGATACCCTGAGATCGTCCAAACTTTCGCTTGTACGCACCGTACTCATATCCAAATGAATAACCGGATAGCTCTCCCATTCCCAATCAGTCTTCGCTATCGCCAACCCCTCAAACAACTCCCGTTTCCCGCTGAACAGCGCGTTGAGCGTCCAGCACAGAAGCGTCTTGCCGAAACGGCGCGGGCGGGAGATGAAAAATTGTGTCTTGAGTCCGGATATCATTTTATAGACCATATCCGTCTTATCGACATACAAACCGTTTTTTTGGCGGATGTACTCAAACACCTGCAAACCTGTCGGCAATTCTTTCATTTATAGTCTCTCCATACGGCTTTAACGTTATTTTTAGGGTCGTCCCTTGTTAATATCCCACCGCACACACACTTTTACGAGTTCGCATCTATCCCCCACTCGACAATATTCCGCGTCTCCCTGTTGAAAATCACGCCGACTTTTATGATCTTTTTATTTTACCTGACGTCATCTCAATATACATTAAGCCATTACAGAAAATCATAATATTATCTTTTTAATTTGGATTACATGTTTGCGAAATTTATATTATTGGTAATGAATATTGATGCGGTTTATTGTGTTAACAGGCTGTAGTTTAGCGTTCCGGTATCTAAACCATGTCAGTAAAATTAGCCAAAATAATGGGGTGAAACATGACCATAAAGAGCAAAATGACAAAAATCAGTATGTTGGCCGCGGTAGTATTGCCGTTGCTTTGTTTGTTGGCCCATGCGCAGACTTGTGACAGAAGCAACAATAAACGACCCTGAACTTGAAAATTTTATAGCGGAGAGGGTGAAGATTTGGAATTTCGAACCGATTGACAAGCTGGGCGACGTGACGAAAGTTACTTTTACGTTCAATTTTAGACCGAGACTGTAACAGTCAGGGGGTTTCTTCACCACTTTTTTAAAATATGCCCCCGGCGAAATAGTACATTTACAGCGGATTTATAGTTGCTCATTTTTGAAAAGGTCTGCTGTTTCAGGAAGCAATTGTTGACATTATCCAATAAAGAAGGTATAATTATGATGAACCGTATAACAATGCCGGAAGCCTTGAAGCGCACATCGCCGCATCCGGTTTCGCTGATTTGCGCCCAAACGTCCGCGGGGGCGACCAATTTGGCGGCTGTTTCGTGGTGGACGTATCTTGAGAACGATCCGCCCATGATTGGGTTTTCGCTTTGGAAGGAGAGCTATACCTGCGAGCTTGTCGCGGGAAGCGGCAAGGCGGTATTGAGCATACCCGGGGAGGTACTGGCGGATATTACGCTTAAATGCGGGAACGTGTCGGGCAGGGATGTAGATAAGGTTAAAGAGTTCGGTATTGATCTTGTGGACGCTCCGGTTAAATTTCCAGCGCACAGCCGGCTGGCTTTCGCGTGCACACTTGAAAATAAGGTTGAGGTTGGGGATTGCGTGTTTTTTATCTGTAAGGTGGATGACATTTTCTTTAACGGCGATGAACGCCAATTATTCGCGTGGGACGGTTCAGGTGACGTAGCGCCGCTGAAAAACTACATAAAATCTCGGCGCAGCATCCGGCATTATGATCCTGCGAAACCGGTTGGCAGAGCGGAGCTTGATCAGCTTTTGGAAGCCGCGATGTATGCCCCATCGGCTTGCAATTCGCGTCCGTGGGAATTCATTGCCGTGACAAAGAGGGAGATTTTGGACGACATAGCGCGTACGCACCCATTCGCGGGGATGTGCGCCACAGCGGCAGCGGCGATAATCGTTGTGGCCATACCTCAAGAGGGGCGCCCCGAGGGTTACTTCCCGCAGGATTGCGGCGCGGCGACGCAGAACATTCTGCTTCAGGCCGCTTCCATGGGTCTTGGCACCTGCTGGTGCGGCGTATATCCGAGAGATGAGCGTATCGCCCACATCAGGGAACTTTTCAATATCCCACAGCCAAAAATTCCGTTCAACGTCATAGCGATAGGATTCCCCGACGAGGCTCCCGGGGCGAGAGGAGGTTTTGAGGCCGAAAAGGTGTCGTATGTAGAATAGCAGGGTTATTACGCGGAAAATGGGCTGCGCACTCTCGACGAGAAAATAAACCATCTCATGGAGGCCACCGGCGTAAAGGCTTTGCGCGGGGGCGGCACGTTCGTCCCCGCAGCGATGGCCTCGGCTTTTAAAGAGCCTTTCATTGTAGCAGTCAATACCATAGCAAGGCTAACCAATCTTACAGTAGAGGATATATTGCGACTGTAAAAAGATTACCGCATCTTCAAAGGCAAATAGTATTTTAGTTGTTATGCGCAGATTTACTGTAACTGGACTTTGTGTCCCCAGCCGCAATTATATGGCGGATACGGGTGAAAAGATCTCCCGAATAATGCAATTCGTGGAGCGGGGCGACTATTTCTCCATAAACCGCGGCCGGCAATACGGCAAAAC
>JAITFQ010000099.1 GCA_031281225.1 Chitinispirillales bacterium | reverse complement strand
GTAGACTTCTGTATCTCAATGAGTATTTGCTGCTTTTCACCGGCTTCGTTCAGTATCGTAGCGCAGTAATCAAGACGGATAGACCTCGGGAACTTGTCGTTTTCGGCCATCGGCCTGTTCCGTTCAGTCACATTCAGCTCAACTTCGAGCACCTCGGTCCCCAAAAGCGTTCCGATTATCGCCTTGGCAACATCAGGGTCTCGCACGAGCTCCTTAAAGGCGGTATCGTAAAGCGGATTGGCTATTATCACGGTTTTGGCCCCTTTCTCTCTTTTTCAATAAAAATACTTTATGCCGCAGGCTTGGCGCAAGTTTTTTGAGGTTTACGAGAGTTTAATATATATAGAAAACAATGCCAATTCCAAAAATTATCCAAACAAATTCTAAACCGCGGGTTTCGCGAACCGCGTCGCATGAAATAAATGATTTTTAATTTTGCCAAACCAGCTTGCCATCAATTATATTATGATATTGTTTATAAAATCTGTATAAAAAACAGAACTCGCGTGTATACAATGTATCTCACGCACACAAAAAACTCTAAAACCATCGGCTTTGCCGTCACAAATAAACAATCTAAGATTGTTCACAATTAAAAAACGAGAGGAATTTTTGTAATGAGCCAGATCTCTAAGGAAAACACAGGCGCGAAGGCGAAGGACAAGGGCGCGGGTGCGGCCAGCCCCATGAAATCGTGGAAAATCAACCACAAGGGGATGACCAAGGCGGATATGCTCCGCAGCTTTCTCCATAATTTGGAGTACAACATATCCAAGGACAGCCTTTCAAACACGCCGTACGACCAGTTTTTGAGTCTCTCCTACGCGGTGCGCGAGCGGATCATCGAGCGGTGGATATCTACCACGCAGACCTACAAGGCGGGCAACGTCAAGCGGGCCTACTATCTGTCTATGGAGTTCCTTATGGGGCGGCTCCTCGGCGACAGCCTGATGAACCTGAATATGACCGAGGCGAGCGTCGACGCCATGCGCGAGTTGGGGCTCGACGTGGAGGAGATAATCGATCAGGAACACGACGCCGGGTTAGGCAACGGCGGGCTTGGGCGGCTTGCGGCCTGCTATTTAGATTCCATCGCGACTCTGAAACTGCCGGCGGTGGGTTACGGGATCCGGTACGATTTCGGTATTTTTAATCAGAAGATAGTGAATGGCTTTCAGCACGAAAGCCCCGAGCAGTGGCTCAGGCATACAAATCCCTGGGAGGTCGAGAGGTCGGAGTACAGGGTGTTAGTGAAGTTCTACGGTCGCACCGAGCGGTACAAGGACAAGAGCGGCCACGAGTGTGTCAACTGGACGGATACCGAAGACGTCCTCGCCATGCCGTATGATATTCCCATCCCCG
Source organism: Chitinispirillales bacterium (assembly GCA_031281225.1). Classification (GTDB taxonomy): domain Bacteria; phylum Fibrobacterota; class Chitinivibrionia; order Chitinivibrionales; family Chitinispirillaceae; genus GUT77. Next base: position 7,814 of record JAITFQ010000099.1, on the reverse strand, counting down.
GATACGGCGTAAACAACGTCAACACGCTGCGCCTGTGGTCGGCGCGGTCGGCGGATGAGTTTAATTTGCAGTATTTCAACAGCGGCGACTATATCGGCGCGTGCCACGATAAGTTTACAAGTGAAAATATCTCAAAAATTCTCTATCCCAACGATAATAACGTTTCGGGCAAGGAGCTGCGCCTCAAACAGCAGTTTTTCTTTTCGTCGGCGTCGTTGCAGGATATTATCCGCAGGTATTTGCGGAGCAATACGGGCTTCAAGGCGTTTGCCGACAAGGTATCCATACAGCTCAACGACACGCACCCGGCTATCGCTATCGCGGAGCTTATGCGCCTCTTCATCGACGAGCACGGGTTGTCGTGGGATGATGCGTGGGGGATTGCGCAAAAAACTTTTGCCTACACGAACCATACGCTCATGCCGGAAGCGCTTGAGAAGTGGTCTGTGGGGCTTATGCAGCACTTGCTGCCGCGCCACATGGAGATTATTTATGACATCAACGCCAACTTCCTGCGCCAGGTATCTTATAAGTTTCCCGGCGACCTCGACCGTCTGCGCCGCATGTCGCTCATTGAGGAGGGGGACGACAAGCAGGTGCGCATGGCGTATCTCGCCATTGTCGCGAGCCACTCGATTAACGGCGTGAGCGCTCTGCACTCGGAGCTTTTGAGCACCGGGCTTGTTAAGGATTTTTACGAGATGTGGCCGGAAAAATTCAACAACAAGACAAACGGAATCACCCAGCGCCGCTGGCTCTACAAGTCCAACCCCAAACTCCGCGACCTCATCACGAGCAAGATAGGCGACGGGTGGGTGACCGATCTCTATCAGTTGAAAAAGTTAGAAAAATTCGCTGACGACAAGGAGTTCCGCAAGGACTGGGCAAAGGCGAAGCTGGCCGCGAAGACAGCGTTTGTAGACAAAATTTACAAGTGGGAAGGGATAAAAATCGACCCGAACACGATGTTTGACGTGCAGATAAAGCGGATGCACGAGTACAAACGCCAGCTTATGAACGCGCTGCACTGTATCGCGCTGTACAACAGGATAAAGAGCGGCGACACGAAGAATTTCGTGCCGCGCACGGTGATGTTCGCCGGCAAGGCGGCGCCGGGTTACTACATGGCGAAGCTCATCATCAAGTTTATAAATAACATCGCTGGAATCGTAAATAACGATCCCGCGACCAAGGGCCTCCTGAAAGTGCACTTCCTGCCCAACTACAGGGTGTCGATGGCCGAGTACATCATCCCCGCGTCCGACCTGTCGGAACAGATTTCGACGGCCGGCACCGAGGCGAGCGGCACGGGCAACATGAAGTTCGCCCTGAACGGCGCGCTGACGATTGGGACTATGGACGGCGCGAACGTGGAGATGCACGAAGAGATCGGCGACGATAACATTTTCATTTTCGGGCTTCGTACAAACGAGGTTGACGATTTGCGCGCCAAGGGTTATAATCCGTGGGATTATTACAACAACTGCGAGGCGCTCAAGCAGGTGATGGATCTCATATCGAGCGGCTATTTCAGCCCCGAAGACCCTGCCATGTTCAACCCGATCTACGACACGCTGCTCGGTTACGGCGGCGACCGTTACATGGTAATGGCCGACTTCGAGTCGTTCGTCAAGTGCCAGGACGCCGTTGCCAAGTGCTACAGCAACCAGGACTTGTGGACGAAGAAGTCCATTCTCAACGTAGCGAGGATGGGCAAGTTCTCGTCTGACAGATCAATTAAGGAGTACGCCGACGGTATTTGGAACGTCAAGCCGACGGATGTGAAGTTAGATATTTAATATGCGCTATTCTGAATTGATAGGCGTTGCTTTTGGCACCCCGCAAGGGGTGCCGCTCTTAAATCGGAGAAATAATGCCCCCTAAATCACGCAAGGCATCCGTGCCGTCAATCCCCGTTGTCGACATAAACACCCGCGAGGGAAAAAACGCTTTCAAGGCGATAATGGCCGGCCGGGAAAAGCGCAGCGACGACGTCGCCCGCGCCGTCAATGTCATATTGGAGGATATACGCAGCCGGGGCGACGACGCCCTTTTTGAGTATACGGAACGGTTTGACGGCGTGAGGCTGACCCCGTCGGATATCCGGGTTTCGGCCGAACATCTGAAAACTCGCGCAAAGCTCGCGCCGCCCGCGCTCAAGAGGTCGATACGCGAAGCGGCTAAGAGGATACGGGAGTATCACAGCCATCAGGGGCTTACCGGCTTTAAGATAAAGACGGCCGACGGCGAACTGAGCCAGCTCATAAAACCGCTCAACCGCGCCGGCGTCTACATCCCCGGCGGGCATACGGTTTATCCGTCGAGCGTGCTGATGTGCGTCATCCCCGCCCAGCTCGCGGGGGTAAGGGAGATTGTGGCCGTTACGCCGCCGCGCGGCGATATCGACCCCGGCGTGGCGTTTGCCCTCGATTATCTGAAAGTCGCCGAAGTCTACCGGATAGGCGGCGCGCAAGCCGTTGGGGCGCTTGCGTATGGGACAAAATCCGTCCCATACGTCGACAAAATCGTCGGCCCCGGAAACTCATACGTGGCTGTCGCGAAGCGGCTCGTTTACGGGAGCGTTGATATCGATTCCGTCGCCGGCCCGAGCGAGGTGGCGATTATCGCCGACAGAACATCCCCCCCTCGTCTTGTCGCCTTAGACCTTCTCGCTCAGGCCGAACACGGTTCGGGCGACGAGATAGCTGTTTGCATTACCGAAAGCAAAATGGCCGCCGCCAAAATCGCCGCGGCTGTTGTAAAAGAGATCGAAAAATCGCCCGTCAGGGACGTATTTACAAAACTGCCGTCCTACGCGATAACCATTTTTATCACATCGTCGCGCAAGGAAAGTATGGCGTTATCCGATATGATCGCTCCCGAGCATTTGCAGATAATGACGTCTACCGCCGATAAAGACCTGAAATCAGTCAACAACGCCGCCGCCGTTTTTGTGGGGGCCAACACTCCTACCGCGTTAGGCGATTACTTCATCGGTACCAACCACGTCCTGCCGACAGGCGGCGCCGCCCGCTTCGCTTCGCCGCTTGGGGTGGAGAGTTTTCAGAAGCGGATATCGGTCGCCAAGGCGTCGTCCCGCGGAATCAAAACCGCAAACGAATACGCGCCGCTCTTCGCCCGTTCCGAGGCGTTTATTCATCATGCGATGAGTGTGGAGGAGAGGCGGCGGTAATAATTTCAACAAAGCTGTTTTGATGATGATGTCGTTGAGTGCCGGATGGTAGAATTGAAAATAAATTACCACCTCTTTGCCGGCAAATAGTATTTTGGTTATCATGCGCAGATTCACGGTAACTGGTCTTTGTGTCCCCAGCCGCAATTATATGGCGGATACGGGTGAAAAAATCTCCCGAATAATGCAATTCGTGGAGCGGGGGGACTATTTCTCCATAAACCGCGGCCGGCAATACGGCAAAACCACAACGCTCGCGCTATTGGAAAAGCGGCTGCCGAAGGAATATCATGTAATAAGAATCAGTTTTGAGGCAGTAAGCGACAGCATGTTTGAAACAGAAGCCGGTTTTTGTCAGGGGCTACTTTATCTGTGTTCAAATTATTTCCGTGAAAGAAACTTACCGGGTTCCGAGATATGGGTAGACGATTCGGTTATAACCTTTAACCTGCTTGACGCATTCTTAAGCACGGTCTGTCAAGATAAAATGTTTGTTTTGATGATAGACGAAGTAGATAAATCCTCCAATAATCTCATCTTCCTGAAATTTTTGGGGATATTGCGGGATAAGTACCTGAAAAGAAACGACGGGATTGGAGCAACCTTCCAAAGCGTAATTCTTGCCGGTGTCTACGACATCAAGAATCTCAAAATAAAAATGGTTCAAGCCGGCACCCACCAGCTCCAAGATGGCGAAAAACGGATAAACTCCCCGTGGAACATCGCGATTAATTTTAATGTTGATATGTCTCTAAATGAAAAAGAGATTGCTTCAATGCTCGTGGAATATGAAAACGACCATAAGACAGGGATGAATATTAAGGTGATAGCCAAAGAAATCAGAGCATACACAAACGGCTACCCTTACCTTGTTTCGAGAATTTGTCAACACATCGAAGAGGAACTGGGCAGAGACTGGACTTTGCAGGGTATTCAAAAAACCGTCAACAGAATTCTTGTTGAACACAGCACACTATTTGACGATTTATTCAAAAATATAGAGAGCAATCCCGATTTAAAAGAACTATTGAGAGACTTAACCGTCGGTGAGAGAGACCGTCGGTACAGTATCGATAATCAGACGGTACATTTTGCCTCCATGTTTGGAATAGTGGAAGAAAGAGACTCGCTGGTAGCCATACACAACCGAATTTTTGAGGTCAGAATTACGAATTATTTCGTGTCGGAAAGGAATGCCCAGAAAAACGGTAACGGGATAATATCAAGTTCGCTCATCAGGCATGTAACCGCCAATAACCGTTTTGACATGCCCCTGTTCTTAGGAAAATTCGCGAATCATTACTATGAAATATACAACAACAAGGATATCAGATTTTTAGAAAGAGAATGCCGCCTGCTCTTCATAACCTACCTGAAACCATACTTGAACAGCATCGGTTTTTACCATTTGGAAAGCGAAACGAGAGAGGGCGAAAGAACGGACGTTATAATAGACTACCTCACCGAGCAGTTTATAGTTGAACTGAAACTTTGGTATGGCGAAGTCGCGCATGAGGAAGCCTATGAACGGTTAGCCGGATATTTAGACTGCAAGAATAAGGACGTGGGCTATTTAGTCACTTTTGATTTTCGCAAAGAAAAAAATGTCGGCAAGCCGCAAATTGGCTGGGTGGAGTATAACGGAAAAAAAATACTGGATGTGATTGTAGGGTTTTGAAAAAATGTGAAAAGGAGGATACAATGGATATACTGATTATCGGCGGTACCGGAAACATTTCGTCCGAGGTCACCCCGCTGCTTATCGCCGGCGGGCATAAAGTCACCATACTCAACACTGGCAGGCGCCCTGTCCCGCCCGAGTGCGGGCATATCAAGGCCGACAGGTTTAACCGGCAGGCGTTTGAGAAGGCGGTTAGAGGCGTGAGCGCGGATGTCGTTATTGATTTTATGGCGTTTACCCCGGAGCACTGCCGCGCCGACTACGAGACGCTGCGCGGCAAGGTCGGGCAGTTTATCTTTATTTCAAGCGCGACCGTCTACCAAAAACCGCACGTAAAAATCCCGATTACCGAAGACACCCCGCGGGGCAACCCGTTTTGGCCATACGCGCAGGACAAAATCGCCTGCGAGGAATACTTTGAGTCGGTGCACGGCGACGACTTCCCGGTGACGATTGTCCGCCCGTCGCACACTTTCGGCAAGACGTGGATTCCGTCGCCAATCAACGGGTGCGGGTTTACGGTGGCGGCGCGGATGCTTGGCGGCAAGCAGTTTATCATACACGACAGGGGCGAATCGCTGTGGACGCTAACGGCGGCTTCCGATTTCGCGAAAGGGTTTGTCGGGTTAGTCGGCAACAAAGACGCTGCTGGCGAGGCGTTCCATATCACGAGCGACGAGGCGCTCAGCTGGAATGACATCTACGCCGAGCTCGCGAAAGCTTTGGGCGCGGGGCAGATTAATCCTGTGCATATCCCCACCGAATTTATAGCGAAAGTATACCCCGACGCCCGCGGAAAACTGATGGGCGACAAGAGTGAAAACGGGGTGTTCGACAACTCCAAAATCAAAAAGTTCGTTCCGGGGTTCAAATGCGAGAAAACATTCGCCGTGGCGATTAAGGAATCGGTAAACTGGTTTATGGAGAGCCCGGAGCGCCGTGAAATTGACATCGACGAAGACAAGTTGATTGAGTCAATTATCAGAGCATTTGCTCCACCATGTCCCGCTCGCTCCACTTGAAGTTAGCCTTGATTGCCGCCTCGTCGGCGGCGTCTTCGTCAACTTTGTTTTTGATGGCGACGAAGCCGTCGATGTTGGCTAAAAACAGGTCGACCAGATCGGGGTCAAAATCCTCGCCGCGCCCTTTTTTGATTATGCCGCAAGACACCTCGATAGGGTACGGCTCCTTATACGGCCGCCATGAAGTGAGCGCGTCGAATGTGTCGCATATAGCCACTATCCTCGCTTCAATCGGTATGTCCGTTCCGCTGATCCCGTTTGGGTAGCCGCGCCCGTTCCACTTTTCGTGGTGGCAGAGGGCGATTAGCTGTGCGCTTTCGAGAACCGGCGTGTCGGGGTTTTTGAGGATGTCGGCGCCTATCGTGGTGTGCCTTTTCATCTCGTTGAACTCAAATTCGGTTAGCTTGCCGTTTTTGAGCATTATGCAGTCCTTAATCCCAATCTTGCCTACATCGTGCATTGGCGCGGCGAGTTCGATTTGTTCAAGCTTGTCTTGGGTAAACCCGTAGAGTTTCGCGATAAACACGCTGTAGTTGGCTATCCGCAGGATATGGTTGCCCGTTTCGTTATCCTTGTATTCGCTCGCGACCACGAGCCTGTTGATCGTACCCTTGTAGGCTTCGCGCAAATTTTTCTTGGCCTTGTCGAGCTCAACAACCTTTTGGCGCAGGTCTCTGTTGATCGCTTGCATGTCTTCAAGGATTTTCTGCGCCTGCGCGGACATCATCACGCTGTCCTGACGACGCACCTTTGAGAGCATATAGGCCTTGACCGCCTCGCCCTTGAATTTTTCAAGTTCCACGCGGTGGAACGCGAGTTCCTGTTCGAGGTCGCGGTTCAGCTTCTTCTCGTCGAGGTAGAACTTATAGTAATCTGCCCCGGAGAATAACTTTTTACCGATATTGTTTGGATTTAATTCATTTTCGTTTGACATTTTTTTAGCCCTCGTCTCCGAATATCGCCTCAATCTTGTGTATAAGATCAAGCGGGCTGAATGGTTTTTGGATAAATTCCACGACCCCGGCCTCAAGCGCCGCGTCGCGTAGCTCCAGGTCGGAGCCGCTAAGCATTATAACCTTGCACCCCGTCGTTGCGGGGTCGGACATTATTCGTTTGGTCGCCTCCAATCCGTTTATCTTGCCTGGCATGACCATGTCCATGATTACCAGGTCGGGCTTGTGGATCAAGGCCGTAGCGACCGCCTCGTCGCCGGTTTCAGCCTCGACAATCTCCCACCCCTCAAACTCGAGGGTGGCCTTGACCAGCTGGCGAATCTCTCTCTTATCGTCAACGATAAGTAACTTTTTCTCCATAAACGTCAAAATCCTATGGTTTCGTGTAATTGTGAAGTTGCAATAAAAATAATCTTTGCGCGTCGGTTTTGCAAATTTTTTTTAACATCAATATATTTTCCGATATATCCCACGAGTTATAGGTGCAGATAAGTTATCAAAATTCGAGTTGAGGTTCCGCGGGGGACGGCCGAATTTTTCAAAGATATCCGGTGAAAATAAAAAAAATTAAAAAAAGTCTTGACACTGATAAACCCATATATTATTTTGTAATACTGTTTGAGGGTGCGTAAAGGAAAAGTTAAAAAAGTGTTTGACATTTGTATTGCCCATGTATTATATTGGTGTAAGTTGATGTAATTTGTTCTTTACTATTGATTATTTTTAATGCGTTTTTTGCGTTTTGTGTGTTAATGTGATTTTGACTTTTATTTCGCATTTCGCATTCCGCATTTCGCATTATTAAGAATAGCTCTTTGACATGAATCCAGTAAATGAAGCACATAGTTTTTTATGTAATTAAATTTCGTCGAGAGAAGTAATGTATTAATTAGAGTGCACGTATAATTACGAGTTCTGCGTGTGTTCTAGTGTAAATGTGTATCAAGATATTAAGGGTACACGGT
>JAITFQ010000054.1 GCA_031281225.1 Chitinispirillales bacterium | reverse complement strand
TCGGGGCCGGTAGACTTCTGTATCTCAATGAGTATCTGTTGCTTTTCACCGGCCTCGTTCAGTATCGTAGCGCAGTAATCGAGACGGATAGACCTCGGGAACTTGTCGTTTTCGGCCATCGGCCTGTTCCGTTCAGTCACATTCAACTCAACTTCGAGCACCTCGGTCCCCAAAAGCGTTCCGATTATCGCCTTGGCGACGTCAGGGTCTCGCACGAGCTCCTTGAAAGCAGTGTCGTAGAGCGGGTTAGCTATTATCATGGTTTGGGTCCCTTTCGAGTTAGGGGTGGAACTGCTATTCTTAAAGATAATATATGTGAGCCCGGGTGTCAATATATGAAGCGGGAAAAACGGGTCTCCGCGTGACGCGCTGCGTCCATGTAGCCGGCCCCACTCCTAAAATTTTTTAACTGTGACGGCAAAAGCCGACAATGCTAGATTTTCTGAATGCATGAGATATATTGTATACTCACAAATTAAAATTTTTAGGACACACGAGTAGACTGCGTTGACACGCGTCGTATACTCACAACAAAAACAGTCTAAGACTGTCAAATAAAAATTTTGCTTTTGGTCGGGACATATATGTATATTCACTAATAATGGATATTTTCCGTCTTTGGTAAAAAAAGTGTCATAATAATCATAAACAAGGAGCCTTTACAGTGAAATACGGTGTTTTTAAGGACGAAGCGCGGGAGTACGTCATCACAAACCCCAAAACCCCCGTCAAGTGGATCAATTACATCGGCGACCTCCGCTTCGGCGGGTTCGTTGACCACACGGGCGGGGCGCTGATCTGCAAGGGCGACCCGTCGCTCAACCGCATGACGAAGTATATACAGCAGATGCCGTCATCCGACTTTAAGGGCGAAACGCTCTATATGAGGATAAAGACGGATAGCGGCTACAAGGTGTTTTCGCCGTTTTTTGTCCCTACGCTCGACAACTACGACGCGTTCGAGTGCCGCGTAGGGTTAGGCTACAACAAAATCGTCACCGAATTTTACGGCGTCAAAACCGAGTGCACGATATTTATCCCACAGAACGCACAGGTCGAAATCAGAGACATCCGCGTTACGAATATCTCTAACGGGCCGTTAGAGATCGACGTCATACCGGTGCTCGAATACACCCACCCCGACGCGGTAAAACAGTTCACGAACGCCGACTGGGTGCCGCAAACCATGCAGTCACGCCAATTTGTGAACAGCGACGGCGTGAGGACGCTGATACAGTACCCGTTCATGCACAGGGACAAGCAGGTCAACTATTTTACGTCCAACTACCCCGCGTCATCCTTTGAGACCGACCGCCGGGTGTTTTTGGGCGACAACGAATACGGCACATGGGTCGCGCCAAACGCGCTCTTGAAGGACGAACTCGAAAATAACGAAACCCACAGGGGCGACAACATTGCCGCGCTCATGCACCGGTTAGGAACCCTCAAAGCCGGCGAGAGCAAGAGGATTATCACGCAGTTGGGGCAAAGGGAAAGTTATGCCGTCGCGCTGCCGGAGATCGAACGGTTCCGCAACGAAGCGGAGGTCGACAAGGCTTTTGAGGCGCTGCGCTCGTTCTGGGAAGGGTATCTGGTATCCATGCAGGCCGACACCCCCGACGCGGCGTTCAACAGCATGATGAACGTGCACAACCCGCGCCAGTGCTACATCACATATTACTGGTCACGCTACCTCTCCTACTATCAATTAGGTATGGGCACGCGCGGCCTCGGCTTCCGCGACAGCTCGCAGGACGTGATGGGCGTAGTGTCCCACATGCCGGAAAAGGCCAAAGAACTCATCATAAAACTGCTCTCCGTCCAAAACAAAAACGGCTCGGCGATGCACCAGTTCAACCCCCTGAGCATGGAAGCCACAAACGGCGACGCCCACGAAATGCCCGACCGGCCGCAATACTACGGCGACGACCATCTGTGGATAGTGCTCGCGGTCAGCGCGTATATTAAGGAAACGGGCAACGCCGCGTTCCTCAAAGAGAACGTTTCGTTCTACGAAAAAGACCAGTGGGGCGCACCAGTAGAATCCGGCACGGTTCACGACCATTTGGCGCGCGCGCTCAATTTTACGAAGAACAACATGGGCGCGCACGGCCTGCCGCTCCTCGGCTTCGCCGACTGGAACGACTGCGTGAACCTCCCCACCGGCGCGGAGTCGATGTTCAACGCGTGCCTGTACAGCCGCGCGCTGCTCGAAATGATCGACCTTGAAGAGTTTTTGGGGAATAAGGACAAGGCAACAGCTTACAAGGCCGACCACGCGCTTATGAAGAAAAATCTCAACGAACAGGCGTGGGACGGCGAGTGGTACGTGCGCTACTACGAGGCCGACGGCACGCCGCTCGGATCGAGCAAAAACAGCCACGGCCAGATATACCTCAACGGGCAGTCATGGCCGGTTTTCTCCGGTCTGGCAACGGAGGAACGCGGGCGTCAGGCGCTCGATTCCGCCCGCAAAATGCTCAATACGTCAAAGGGATTAAAACTGTCGGCGCCGGGCTTTAACGGGTATGACCCCGATATAGGCGGCATAACCACGTATCCTCCGGGAGCGAAAGAGAACGGCGGGATATTCCTCCACACCAACCCGTGGATGATGATCGCGGAGGCGATTATGGGCGACGGCAACCGCGCCTACGAGTATTACGACCAGATCAACCCCGCCGCCAAAAACGATATTATCGACGAGTACGAGTGCGAGCCATACGTCTACCCGCAGAATATTTTGGGCGACGAACACCCGCTCTTCGGCCTTGCCCGCAACAGCTGGCTGTCGGGGACGTCGTCGTGGACGTATCAGGCCGCAAGCCAATACATCCTCGGAATCCGCCCGCAGATGGACGGGCTTCTCGTCGACCCCTGCGTTCCGGCAAACTGGAAGCGGTTCTCGGTCGAGCGCACGTTCCGCGGTTGTCGCTACATTATTAATGTAGAGAATCCGGGGGGCGTCTGCAAGGGCGTGAAGTCTATCCTTGTCGACGGAAAAGAGATTGACAAACCCGTTGTCCCCGTATTCACGGACGGCGGAACCCACGAAGTCAAAGTGGTAATGGGCTGAGGATGAAAAATCTCTGCCTCCTGCTTGAAGGCGTCGCCGGGCTATACTACTCCAACCTGTGGCCCGGCGTCGTCGATTGCGCCAAGAAAAACGGGTGCAACGTCGTCTGCTTCGCGGGCGGCGCGTTGCGCGTGTCGCCGCAGAACCCATACGAGGTTCAGCGCAATATTATTTATGATCATATTGACGTTACGAAGTTTGACGGAATGATAATTTCCGGGACGCTCAATAACTTTATTACCGAAATGGAGTTCGCCCACTTCATGGAGAAATTCAGCGGGCTCCCCATGGTTACGCTTACCCCTACATTTGAGCATATCCCGTCGCTTGTGGTGGACAATTCTTCGGGGATGAAGAGTTTGATTTCGCATTTGGTACATGAGCACAGGTGCCGTGATTTTGTGTTTATAGGGGGGCCCAAAGGCAATCTCGACGCCGACCAAAGGCTTGACCTCTTCCAAAAATATCTGGCAGAGTACGGTATCGCAAGCGGTGAAGACCGGATAATCGCCGGCGACTATTCCCGGCGCGGCGGATATAACGCGGCGCTTGAATTTCTCAAACGGGGGATAAAGTTCGACGCGCTGCTCGCCGCCAACGACGAGACCGCGCTCGGGGCCGTGGCCGCGCTGCAAGACCGCGGTATCCGCGTGCCGGAAGACACGGCGGTCACCGGTTTTGACTGCATTGAAGAGAGCGAACTGACCACGCCCCCGCTAACCACGGTGCGGCAGCCGCTTTACGAAATCGGAAGTTCGGCGGTTGAGCTGCTTTTGGCCAAGATAAGCGGCAAGGATATCCCGTTGCGCACCATTTTGAAAACGCCGCTCGTGATACGCCAGTCCTGCGGCTGCTACATCAACCCAAAATACTCGCTCGACGCACGCACGCGCTCGTTTTCAATAACGCAGCAGCCGTCCGACAAAATCGAGCGCGTTAAGGAACAGCTCACGGAAACGCTGTACTCTTTCGTGGCGCTGGAACTGGCGACCACCGCCGAGCTTGAAGATAACGACATTAAAGAGCTGGCCGAATCATTTTTTGACGAAATAGAGGGTACCAGGTACAACGTGTTTCTGCCGACCCTGAAC
>JAITFQ010000038.1 GCA_031281225.1 Chitinispirillales bacterium | reverse complement strand
GGTTTATCGTATTGTTAATATTGGTAATCAAACTTGGATGGCCGAGAACTTGAATTGGGCTGGTGACGATGGTAATCTTGGTGCTTGTTACGATAATAATGCAAGTAATTGTAATCTTTACGGTCGTCTTTATGATTGGAATACCGTTATGGGCGGTTCCGCTAGTTCTTCGTCAAGTCCTAGTGGTGTTCGTGGTATTTGTCCTGCTGGTTGGCATGTTCCGAGCGATGCTGAATGGGAGACATTGGTTAATTTTGCGGGTGGTTCATTTACTGCTGGACGTGAATTGAAGTCTACAAGTGGTTGGAGTAACAATGGTAACGGTACTGATGACTTTGGTTTTTCGGCTCTGCCCGGCGGCTACGGTTGGAGTGGCGATTTCGTCCATGTCGGCAGCGACGGTATCTGGTGGAGCGCCACGGAGTACGGCGCGAGCAACGCGTTGTTCCTGTACATGCGTTCTGGCCTCAGCCATGTGAGCAGGCTCTCGGCCAGCAAGATGGACGACCTGCTCTCACTGAGGTGCCTCGAGGACGTGCGCCCGTAAGGCGCAATTAACATAGCGCAGTGAGACTCTGCGCCCGGTAAAGTTTAGCGAACAGCCGGTACCAAGTCTTTGGATCCGAAGCCGCGAGGTCAGGTTTAAGCGTAGGACAGGGAGTACGCGAGCCGCAACTTGTTTATCTCGCCGCAGGCAATGCGTAAGCGTGAAGCTATTGAGCCCCGTTAGAACTGTAGCGGAAGCCGATGTTCTGTCCTTAACAGCAGGCAGTAATGCACATTCGTTATCGCGAGAATGTGCAGTTTCCGCCGGGGTCATAGGGCGTGGCGAGCGTACCAGGTGTTAATTCGGGAGAGTTTTTTACGGTTCTCTCCCGTTTCTAGCGGCCATTTTGGCCCCCTTTCGGTTTGGATGTTACTCTTAATATAAGTTATCTCTGCGTAAAAAACTATTTTTTCACAACTTTTTCTCTTGCTTTGCAGTTGCCCCGTGATGTATATTTGTAGTAGTAGTGATTTTTATGTATAAGTTAGCGTATAGGAGGGGTTTATGGGTGAGAGGTAGAACTTGATATTCTACTCTTAAATGGCAAAAGCGTGGCGATAATCGAGGCTAAAAGCAGGATACATCCGGCAGATGTAAAAACATTGGCGGAAGTAAAACTCGCCAAGTTCCGTGCATTCTTTATTAAACGCCCAGTCAGCCCAAGTGTTTCTCCACGCCGATCAACACGTCAAGCCCTTCAACTTCAACACGTTCGCCATTTTTAATGTCTTCAACGTTATCCGCGTATTGTATATCAACTGCCAGAGTTTCGGCGCAGACATAGCCGCGAAAATCGGCGAGCGCGGCTTTGATTTCCGGCGGGCATGAATAGTGAATAATTATGCGGTCGGTGACGTTCAGGCCGGTGTCCTTGCGGCGGTTTTGCACGCGGTTGACGAATTCGCGGGCCATGCACTCTTTTTTGAGCTCGGGAGTGATCGTGACCTCAAGCCCGACGGTGAGTTCATCCTCCGTTTCAACCTCAAACCCTTCGCGCTTGGTACGGCGGATCTCTATGTCGTCATAACTTAACGATGTCCCCAAAACGTCTATCGCCGCGCCGCTTTCAAGATTTTTTATGTCGGCTGCGCTGAACTTTTCGATGGCTTCGGAAGCGTCTTTCATCCGCTGGCCAAAGACCTTGCCCAACTTTTTGAAATTGGGCTTGGCGGATATGGAAACGACGCGCTCCTCCTGCGAATCGAACGTTACCTTTTTGACGTTCAACTCGTCCTTGATAAGCTCCTCCATGTCCATTATCAACTCAATCTTTTTACGATCGGCCACAACAACGGTAAACTCGCTCAACGGCTGTCTTGTCTTAATTGTAAACCGGCTGCGCAAAGCACGCCCCATTGATACGGCTTGGCGCACAAGCTGCATCTTGACCCCAAGCGCCTTGTCAATCTTTTCCGCAATCGTCTCTGGATAATCCGCAAGGTGTACGCTTGACGGCGCGCCGGCGAGTTTGCCAACTACTAAATTTCTATAAATTTCTTCGGTGACAAACGGCAAAAACGGCGCCATGACTTTTGAGAACTGGACAAGGACGTAATAGAGAGTCCCGTAGGCCAAATCCTTGTCGCAGTCGTTTTCGCTCTTCCAAAAGCGGCGGCGGCTGCGGCGGATGTACCAGTTTGTCAAGTTGTCGATGAAATCTACAAGGTGCGGGACGACTTTGTACAGGTTGTATTGCTCCATCTCCCTGTTGACGGACGCGATGACATCATTCAATAAGGATATTATCCATCTGTCAAGCTCCGTCCCGCCCTCTGGCGGTTCGAGAGTCGCGGGTTTCCATCCGTCTACACTGGCATAAGTCACAAAAAAAGCGTACGCGTTCCAAAATGGTAACAGCACCGCGCGCGACATCTCCATCACGCCCTTTTCCGAAAAACGCAAATCTTCCGCCTTGACAGCGGGGGAATTTATGAGGAACAATCTCAAAGCGTCCGCGCCGAGCTGGTTCAGCACATCTTCCGGCGGGGCGTAGTTGCGCAGGCGTTTTGACAGTTTTTTCCCGTCTTCCGCCAAAATTATTCCGTTGACAATCACGTTCTTAAACGCGGGTTTGGAGAAAAGCGCGGAGGCCAAAACCGTGAGAGTATAAAACCAGCCGCGAGTCTGGTCAAGACCCTCCGCGATAAAATCCGCCGGAAAATTCGCGTCGAATTTTTCCCTGTTGTCAAACGGATAATGCTCCTGCGCGTAAGGCATAGACCCCGACTCAAACCAGCAGTCAAGCACTTCCGTTGTCCGCTTTATATGCGCGCCGCATTTGGGGCACTTCGCTTCAAGTTCGTCAACAATATGGCGGTGGATGTCGCTTGGGCTGATCTCCGCGTTTTTGAGCTTGCCGGCCCATGAAGAATCGATCCCCGCGTCCGCCAATCTTTGCGCCGTGTCTTCCGATTTCAGCCGCTCCAACACTTTTTGCGAGGTTTGCGCGTGAAGAGCTTTTCCCGTTTGTAAATCACCGCCGCCCACGAGTTTATGCAAGTCGTCAAGCCCGCCCACGCACTCCGTATGCCCGCAATCGCAGAGCCATACGGGAATAGGCGTTCCCCAGTATCTGTTTCGTGATATATTCCAGTCTGGCGCGCTCTCAATCCCCTTGCCGAAACGGCCGGTTTGGAGATGCGGCGGCACCCAGCGAATTTCTTTATTGTTATCGAGCATGTTTGGTTTGAGCGGCTCGACCTTCATAAACCACGTCGTTATCGCCTTGTATATCAAAGCCGTGTCGCAACGGTAGCAATGCGGGTATCTGTGGACGATTGCCGTCTTGTGCATCATCCTGCCCATAGCTTTTATTTCCCTGATGATTTCATCGTCGGCGGTATAGACAAGTTTCCCCTGCCACTGCGGAACTTCGTCGGTAAATTTCCCCTCGTCGTCAACGGGGCAAACGATCGGCAGCCCGAGTTTTTGGCCGATTTGAAAGTCGTCCTCGCCGAAAGCGGGGGCGATGTGTACGATGCCGGTGCCGTCCGCCGTCGATACAAAATCTCCGGTAGTGACGGTAAAGAAACGGCCGTCCTTACCGTTGAAAAAATCAAACATTGGGACGTAGCGCAGGCCGGCGAGATCGTTCCCTTTCATTTCACTGATAATCTCAATTGTCGATACATCCTTATAATAAGCGCCGAGCCGCTCTTTTGCCATTATGTAAACATTATCGCCGTCCCTTATCTTGACATAATCAATTTTTCCCCCCGCCGCAAGCGCGACGTTCGACGGCAGCGTCCACGGTGTTGTCGTCCACACGAGAATTTTCGCGCCGTCTGGATCGTCAATCAATGGAAACGACACCGTGATAGACGGCCCGCTGACTTCCTTGTACCCCTCGTTGACCTCAAAGTTTGAAAGCGGCGTGGTGCAGCGTGGGCAATACGGCTGGACTCTGAACCCGTTGTATATCAGCCCCTTGTCCCATATCTGCTTGAACACCCACCAGATGCTTTCCATATACGGCGGGTCCATCGTCCTGTACTGATTCTCAAAGTCGACCCAGCGCCCCATCCGGTTGACGACCGTTTCCCACTGGCTTGTGTAGCGTAAAACTATCGACCGGCACGCTTCGTTGAACAGATGTATGCCGAGTTTTTCGATGCCGCGTTTGCCGCCGACCTTAAACTCTTTTTCCACCTCGTTCTCTACCGGCAGCCCGTGGCAGTCCCACCCAAAGCGTCTGTCGACGTGGCGCCCGCGCATTGTCTGGTAGCGCGGGATGATGTCTTTGAGCGTCCCTGCGAGCAGGTGGCCGTAGTGCGGCAGCCCCGTGGCGAACGGCGGGCCGTCGTAAAACACGAAAGCCTGCTTTCCCGCGGTCGCGTCGAGCGATGCCTGAAACGTTTTCTCCCTCTCCCACAAGTCAAGCACCTCGCGCTCAACTTCGGGAAAGCGGATCTGGGTATTGACAGGTTTGAACTGTGTCGATTTCATGTCCACATCCATTTTCATATTTTATATTACCTTATAATACGTTGTTAAAAAATGAACAGTTCCCGCAACCCGCAAATTATTTTTTTGCCGGCGGCCTGCCGCGCCTTGCTGCGAAGGCTTTGTCGGGCAGCGCTTGCAAAACTTTCTCTATCAGTTTAACAAGAACCGGCTCCGCCTTATCTGCAATCGCGATAATTTTTTTGATGTCGCACGGTTCCAAAGCGTCGGGCAGGCACGAGTCCGTAATCACCGAGAACCCCAAAACTTTCATCCCGGCGTGGACAGCCGCGATCACTTCGGGTACGGTGCTCATTCCGATAACGTCCGCGCCCAAAATTTTGAGCATCCGGTATTCCGCCCGCGTTTCGAGCATCGGCCCCGTCATTGCCGCGTAGACGCCGCGTTCGAGTTTTATCTTGTTGGCGATGGCGATCTCGGCGGCCAGGTCAATCAGCTCTTTTGAATACGGTTCGCACATATCGGGGAAGCGGATTCCGACGCGGGGGTCGTTCGGCCCGATGAGCGGGTTGCCGGGGAGCAGGTTGATATGGTCGGTAATTGCCATAATCGTTCCTGGAGTAAAATGCGGATTTATCCCGCCGCAGGCGTTTGACACGATGAGGGTTTTGACACCCATAAACTTCATCACACGCACAGGGAAAGCGATCTGCTGCATCGAGTACCCCTCATAGTAATGAAAGCGCCCCTGCATCGCCATGACCGGCTTGCCGGCGATGGTGCCCATGATGAGCTTGCCGGCGTGCGTTTCCACGGTCGACACGGGGAAGTTCGGGATATCCTCATAAGATATGGTCACCTCTTTTTTGATGCTGTCGGCGAGGCGGCCGAGACCGGTGCCGAGGATGATGCCATACTCCGGCTCAATGTTTGTGTTGCTTTCAATGAACTTTTTTGTTTCCTTAATCATGTTGAAAAGTTCGGACATTTTTGACTCCGTTTGTTAATGGTTTATATGGTCTCCCACGTTAATTCATTAAAATAAATTATGGCGGCAGGGTTTAGCACGAATTTATTTCCCACCCCTGCCCCTAGCCCCGACATTGTGTCAGCATTATTGACACGACATGTACTTTATGCGCCACATGTTCAATATTTTAATACTAACGTGAAAAATTTAAAAAAAGTCTTGCTTTTTAGAGCGCCGTATTGTATCTCTCAGGTATATGGTCGCTTGTTTTAACCTGAAATCCGCAGTTGAATTTGTGATTTATTTTTTTGTCTATCTTTATCGAGTTGACAACGGCTACGCTCAACGTGAAAACGGCCACCAGCTGTATCAAAAATAGACTCCATGACGTTATCCTAATGAATGAAACGTGAGTAAAAAAACCATATTTGGTCACTCATCAATTAGCGTAAATATTTTAGAGGAGGTTGAGAATATGACAGTAGCAGAAAAAACTTTCGCGCTACGGTAGGGTGGAAATGTGGAGTCAGGCGAGGTATAAAAAACTCACGCCTCTACCCACCCCCCAATCTGCCTCGTATTATCATCAATCGCGATCCCCACCTTTTTTCCGTTTTTGTGCGGTTCGGCGTATTGCCTGTCGTTGATCTGTTTCATAGCCTCTTGCGCCTGCGCTTCGCAGTCATTGTCTTTGGCAACTTTTATTTCGATTATCCACGTGTTTCCCCGACAGGTCACTATGAGGTCTGAACGTCCCTGGCTGCCGTGCATTTCGCCGAACGTCAGCACGCCGCAGCCGCGCAGAAACGCGAGGATGGTGGAGCGGTAGAGCCATTCCTGCGCGGGCATTTTTTTCCGTCGCCCGTATTTCGCGGCGTTCATGTAGTCATCGTAGGGGATGCTTGCTAAGAGACGGTTGATGGTTTCTATAAACAGCCCGCAATCATTCTCTCTCAGCGCGTCGATGAGCGGTGTGCGGAAATCCATAAACTCGCCGCCGCCGCTTTGTATCATATTTTCGGCGACTAACCGTGACATGGAATCAAGCACCTCGGTATTGGGATAGTCTAATTGAAAAAAATCATCGCTATCCTCACGTAATGTCAGGTACCCGGCCTGATACAGAAAACTTTCCGGCGGCGCGGCGTCGATATTGCCCGGAGAGCGCGCGAAATCTTTTGAAACCAGCATACCTCTGAATTGCTCAACCGTGAGATTTCGGTCTTTCATGTAATCGGCGATAAGTTTCGTACTCCCGCTCTCC
>JAITFQ010000014.1 GCA_031281225.1 Chitinispirillales bacterium | reverse complement strand
GCGGGGGCAAACGCCGATCTGAACTTCTTTTTACACGTGCCGTACCCGCCCACAAAGAGGACGAATATAAGCGCGAAGTCGGCAATTCGGCGCGCGTCGGCGTAATCCTTAAAATCGACGGCGTGAACGATGTCGCTCCCGAAAAACATCCCCGCGAAAAGCGAAATCAGCACTAACGGCACGCACCACTTCCGCATGGCAACCGCCGCGAAGATAATGACGAGCAATATTATCGCGCCGGTAAGAATCATACTGAACACATTTTCAAGCACTGCCGAGCACCCCCGTCTATTTCAGCGAATCCTTCATCAACTTGTACATGAAACTGTCTACAAGCGCAAGCCAAGAAGCCTCGATGACGTCCTTGCTCACCCCGACCGTACCCCACGAGCTCGTGGAATCGGAGGAAGTGATGAGCACGCGCACTTTTGACTCGGTGCCGTCCCGGCCGTCGAGCACGCGTACCTTGTAGTCGTCGAGCTTTACGTCTTTTATCGACGGGAAAAATTCATCCAGCGCCTTGCGCAAAGCTGTGTCGAGCGCACCAACAGGCCCGTCGCCCTCCGCCGCCGTATGCTCAAACTCGCCGTCTTTCTGCCTTCTGACGTAGATGGTCGCTTCCGATTGCGCGTTTCCGCCCTCGCGCTTCCATTCGAGGATTCTGAACGCCTTGACGGTAAACGGTTCTTCAAACTGTCCCAATACCTTGCGGACAATCAACTCAAACGTACCGTCGGCGGCTTCAAACTGATAGCCGTCGGCCTCCATATCCTTTATCTTTGTAAGCACGCTCTGGACGGCGGGGTCTTTTTTGTCGAGCCCCTCCTTGAAGCGGGAGAGTTTTTCGAGAATGGTGCTCGCCCCGGCCTGATCGCTGACGACAAACTGCCTGTTGTTGCCGACGATTTCGGGGTCGATGTGCTCAAACGATTGACGGACTTTGCGTACCCCGTCGGCATGAGCGCCGGCCTTGTGCGAAAACGCGGCTTCGCCGGTGTAGGGGTGGCGGATGTTCGGCACGGTGTTGGCAAGCTCGGCTACATAGATTGACGCGGACGTCATCATTTTAAGCTGCTCGGGGGTGATGAGGTCGAACCCGCGCTTGATTTGCAAATTGGGAATGATCGTGCACAGATTCGCGTTGCCGCACCTCTCTCCCAACCCGTTCATCGTCCCCTGCACATGCTGTGCGCCCTCGATGACGCACAGGCAGGACGACGCCTCGGCGCAGCCGGAGTCGTTGTGCAAGTGGACGCCGAGTTTTGTGTCTATCTTCGACGCGATGAGGCGGTAGATTTCGAGGACTTCATCCGTCAGCAGCCCGCCGTTGGTATCGCACAGGCAGATACAGTCCGCCCCGCCGTCTACCGCCGCTTTCAGGGTTTTGATGGCGTATTCGGGATTGGCCTTGTAGCCGTCAAAAAAGTGTTCGGCGTCGTAGACCACCTCGTCCATATTTTTTTTCAGAAAGCGCACGGAGTCGT
Organism: Chitinispirillales bacterium; assembly: GCA_031281225.1. Taxonomy (GTDB): domain Bacteria; phylum Fibrobacterota; class Chitinivibrionia; order Chitinivibrionales; family Chitinispirillaceae; genus GUT77. The sequence goes on along the minus strand of JAITFQ010000014.1, from coordinate 8,185 downwards.
TGATCATCGTTAGATTCTCTTCGAGCGTTGTGTTGATGACGTGCGTGACGTGCAAGTCCCAGCTTTTTCCAAAAATGGTTGCCACGGGGACGCCGGTGCCGACAAGCGCCAGCATGAACGGGTCGTCTTCAACCTTGTTGCCGGGGCGCTTGGTCGAGCCGAACGCCGCGATCTTGGCCTTGAAGTTCATCTTCTTGACGCGGATGTAGAACTCCGTGTCGATGGTATTGGTTGGGTTCGGCCAGCCGCCCTCGATGTAGTGCATACCGAGCTCGTCGAGCTTTTCGGCGATTTTTAACTTGTCGTTCAGGGAGAGGCTGATACCGAGCGCCTGATTCCCGTCACGGAGGGTGGTGTCGTAGAGATCGACTTTGTGTCTTTGTTTTTCGGTAGCCATCTAAAAATCCTTTTCTTTTTATGGGGACGGGGCTTTGCCCCGTAACGCCCCGATATATTTTTACAGTAATGACGCGACGAGGTCGCCGACTTCCGTCGTTCCCAAACCCATTTTACCGGCTGACATGCTTTTTATTTTGCCGGACGCGAGGGCGTCGTAAACGGCTTTGTCTATGGCGGCGGCGGCTTCGCTTTCGCCTATCGTATCGAGCATCATCGCGCCGGCGCAGATTGAGGCTAACGGGTTGATGACGTTTTTGCCGGTGTATTTTGGGGCGCTGCCGCCAATCGGCTCAAACATCGATACGCCGTCAGGATTGATATTTCCGCCGGCCGCGATCCCCATACCGCCCTGAATCATCGCGCCGAGGTCGGTTATAATATCGCCGAAAAGATTTTCGGTGACGATGACATCGTAAAACTCCGGGCTTTTCACCATCCACATTGTGCAGGCGTCGATGTGATTGTAGTCCTGCTTGATATCCTTGAAATCGGCATTGCCGACCTCTTCGTGAACCCGCACCCACAGATCGCCGACGTGCGTTAATACGTTATTTTTATGAGCGAGCGTAAGCGTTTTTTTCTTGTTGCGCTTGCGCGTCAATTCGTAAGCGTACCTGATACACCGCTCGACTACCGGGCGCGAGTAGCACATGAGCTGCGTGGCGACTTCGTTCTGCGTGCCAACCATCGTCGCGCCGCCCATGCCGGTATAGATACCGCCGCTGTTTTCGCGGATCACCACGAAATCAATATGCTCCGGCCCTTTGTCTTTGAGCGGAGTCTCGACATTGGGGTAGAGTTTTACGGGGCGCAGGTTGATGTACTGGTCAAGCGTAAAGCGCAGTTTGAGCAGTATGCCGACTTCGAGAATCCCGGGCTTCACGTCGGGATGGCCGATCGCGCCGAGGAAGATGGCGTGATGCTTCGCTAACTCGTCGATGCCGGACTGCGTAATCGTCTCGCCGGTTTTGAGATAGCGCTCGCCGCCGAAGTCGTAGTCGGTGTAGTTGAGCTTGAAATTGTGCTTTGAAGCGGCGGCGTTCAATACTTTGACGCCTTCGCGCAAGACCTCGGGGCCGGTTCCGTCGCCGCCCATCAGGGCGATGTTATAGGACTTCATTGCGGTATACCTTTCGTTTATTTTGATATTTTTAATTGACAGCTTTTTTACGCTAACTTCGGTACTTTACGCTTGAACTTTTTCATTCTCGCGATTTTGTTTATGACATCCATATAGGCAAACGCGGAGGCTTCTATGATGTCGGTGCTGACGCCGGTGCCGATGAAAGTTCCTTCGGCGGCGGAGGCGCGGATTCTTACCTTGGCTTGAGCCTCGCGGCCTTCGGTTATGGCGTCGATGTGGAAATCGTCCACTTTTATTTTGTAGCCGACAATCTCGTCTATGGCTTTGGTCGCGGCGTCGACCGCGCCGCTGCCGCAGGCGGCGGATTGTTTTGTAATCTTTCCGTCGACAATGATACGGGCTACGGCGGTCGGTACCGTCCCTTTTCCGCTTGTGACGGAGAGGTAGTCGAGAGCGTACATGTCTTCAAACTCGTCGTTTCCGGCCATCTCCATGAGCGTTATAAGGTCGTCGTCGTAAACGGTGCCTTTTTTGTCGGCTAACGCCTTGAACTTCTGATAGATGGACGGCAGGTCGTAATCTTTTTCGATATATCCCAAATCCGTCAGCCGCGTTTTGACCATGTGGCTGCCGGAGCGGCTTGTCAGGTTCATGCGGTTATCTTTGAGGCCGATCGACTGCGGCGTCATTATTTCGTATGTATTTTTGGCTTTGAGCACGCCGTCCTGATGTATGCCGGACGAGTGCGCGAAAGCGTTGCTCCCGACGATCGCCTTGTTGGGCTGTACGGGCATGTTGCAAATCTCGCGGACGAGTTTGCTCGTGCGCATTATTTCGCGCGTGTCGATATCGGTGTACGCCTTGAAGAAATCGGAGCGGAGCTTTATCGCCATGACGATCTCTTCAAGCGCGGCGTTTCCGGCGCGTTCCCCTATACCATTAATAGTACACTCCACCTGCCGAGCGCCGTGGGCCACCGCGGTCAGGGAATTTGCGGTCGACATGCCGAGGTCGTTGTGGCAATGGACGGAAATTACCGCCTTGTCAATATTCGGCACGCGGTTGCGCAGCATGTCAATTATCGCCCCAAACTGCTCCGGCGGCACGTAGCCGACGGTGTCGGGGATGTTTATCGTGGAGGCCCCGGCAGCGATAGCGGTTTCCGTTACGCGGCACAGAAAATCGCCGGCAGTCCGGCCGGCGTCCTCCGCGGAAAATTCCACGTCGGCGCAAAGACGGCGAGCGAGCTTTACGCTGTCTCTTATGAGCGCGAGGATTTCGTCTTCCGACTTGCGCAGCTTCTTCTCGGTGTGGATGGCGGAAGTCCCGATAAATACGTGCACGCGCGGCCGCTCCGCGGGCTTGACAGCTTTGGCGCAGGCCACAATGTCTTTTTCCACAAGCCTCGCGAGGCCGCAGATGACCGGGCCGTCCTTAATCTCACGCGCGATTGTCGCAACGGATTCAAAATCTCCGGGTGAGGAGATCGGGAAACCGGCCTCAATGACATCAACGCCGAGACGCGCGAGCTGGCGGGCTATGCGCAGCTTCTGCTCAACGGACAGACTCGCGGGAGCGGCCTGTTCGCCGTCGCGTAATGTGGTGTCGAAAATTATTACTTTTTCTTTTTTCATGAAAACCCAACGTTATCATAAATATTTGGAGGGCGCGATAAATCGCGCCCCTACGGACATTGTAATCAAAATTAATTCTTGCCGCGACCGGAGACGCCTTTCGTCGTCTTCGTTATCTCACGCGCCTTTTCTTTCGGGCGGAGGCTGCGGACGGCCTGGCCGGCTTGCCACATTTCGGAATTACCCATTGTCGCCAACTCCTTGTCGAGCAACTCCTTATAGTTGGGCTTGCCGCAAACCGTAAGAACTCGCTTCGTCTCCTTGCCGCTCTTGACCGACTGATACAGCTCGGTGAAAACGGGCAGCGTGGCTTTCTTGAACTTGGGCTTCCAGTCAAGCGCGCCGCGCTGAGCGGTGGCGGAACAGTTTGAGTACATCCAGTCCATGCCGTTCTCGTCTACAAGCCTGATAAGGCTCTGCGTCAACTCCTCAACGGTTTCGTTAAACGCCTCGCTCGGGCTGTGGCCGTTTTTGCGCAACACGTCGTACTGCGCTTCCATGATACCGGCTAAGGCGCCCATAAGCACGCCGCGCTCGCCGGTCAGGTCGCTGCAAACTTCTTTTTCAAACGTCGTCGGGAACAGATACCCGGAACCGATGCCGATACCGATGGCGATGCAGCGCTCCTCGGCGCACTTCGTGGCGTCCTGAAATACCGCGTAGCTTGAGTTGATCCCCACGCCGGCGAGGAAGTTCAGGCGCACCGACCTGCCGCTACCCTTGGGGGCGACCATAATGACGTCGACATCTTTGGGCGGAACCACTTTTGTTTGAGTCTTATATACTATGGAGAAGCCGTGCGAGAAGTAGAGCGCCTTGCCTTTTGTCAGGTGCTTCTTAACGGTCGGCCAAATAGCCCTTTGAGCGGCGTCGGATACGAGCAGCTTGATGATCGTGCCTTTCTGTACGGCTTCCTCGACGTCAAACAGCGTCTTGCCGGGAACCCATCCGTCTTTCACAGCCCTGTCCCAGTCTTTCTTGTACTTCTTCGACTGGCCGATGATAACGTTGTTGAAACCGTTATCTTTGAGATTCAGCGCCTGGGCGGGGCCCTGCACGCCGTAGCCGATAATCGCGATCACCTCGTTTTTGAGGGTTTGGCGCGCTCTCGCGACAGTGAAATTTTTACGGATGACGACTTTTTCCCTCTTGCCGCCAAAATCCATCTCGGTCATGACGATGGGCTCTTTTTTACCGACAGGTGCAGACTTCTTACTGACAGCCACAGACTTTTTGGCGACCGCTGTAACGGCCCTTGCTTTTTTACCGACTGACTTCTTCTTCGCCACTGGCATACTGCTTTGCTCCTTGTTAGGATTTTTGGGTTGATATGGTTTTTGTTTTATTTCTTTGATTTCGCTATCGCTACGGCCCCCGACCTTACGGTTTCTTTTATTCCGTAGGGCTTGAGCATCGCTATAAAATCGTCGACACGGTCTTTTGTACCCAATAATTCAAGGGTGACGGAACCTGCCGCGACAGCGGCTACCCCCGCGCCGAAGAGGTTTGCCGTCTCGATAATTTCGTGCCGGTTGCTCTTCGTGGAATCCACGCGGATCAAAAGCAGTTCGCGCTCGATTATCGGCTCCTCCATGAAGTCGACGACCTTTATCACGTCAACTAACTTGTTCAGCTGTTTTACGATCTGCTCCAAAATGCTCTCGTCACCGGTTACGACAATCGTCATGCGCGAGATCGTATGGTCTTCGGTTTCCGCCACCGTCAGCGACGTGATATTGTAGCCCCTGCTCGAAAACAGGCCGGAAACACGCGAGAGCGTGCCGCTGTGGTTTTCGGTCAGTACGCTTATTGTATGAGTTTTATGATGCGCTGCCATTATCCCTATCCCTCCAAAATTTCGTCAAGTGATTTCCCCGCCGGAACCATCGGGAATACGTTCTCTTCCAGCGATATCATGAACTCCATGACCGCCGGCCCGTCAACCGCAATGCCCTTGCGCAAAACCTCATCGACATCGGCCGGCTTCTCGGCGCGGAACGCCTCTATGCCGTAGGCCTTCGCGAGCGCGATAAAGTCGGGCGTGTAAATCTTCTTGCAATCCCGCGGATCCTTGCACGGCGTGCAGTTGATCCCGCGGCGCAAACAGGTCGAGCTGTAACGCTTGTCGTAAAACAGATCCTGCCACTGGCGCACCATCCCGAGATAGCAGTTATTAAGGATGATGAGCTTGACCGGAATCTTGTTAATCGCTATCGTCGCGAGCTCCTGAATATTCATCTGTATCGACCCGTCGCCGGCGACGTTGAACACCGGCAGGCCGGGGTTCGTGAGCGCCGCGCCCATAGCCGCGGGAAGGCCGAAACCCATCGTGCCCAAACCGCCGGACGATATGAGCGTGCGGGGCTTCAGGAACTTGTAGTACTGAGCGACCCACATCTGGTGCTGGCCGACCTCCGTGCAGACGACCGCGTCGCCCTTGGTGAGGTCAAACAGTTTTTCGATGACGGCTTGCGGCTTGATCTCATCGCTCGACGGCTGATACGTAAACAGCTTGTCGCCTTTCCAACCGTTGACCGTTTCGTTCCACGTGTCGGCCGCGCGCGGCTTGATGATCTTGTTCAGCGCGGCGAGGATGTTTTTAGCGTCGCCCACCACCGGCACGTCGACCTTGATGATCTTCGACACCGACGCGGGGTCTACATCTATATGTATAACCGACGCGTTGGGCGCGAACTTCGCCACAAAGCCGGTGACACGGTCGTCGAAACGCGCCCCGACGGAGATGATCAGATCGCACTCCTGCAACACACGGTTGGCGCACTTGCCGCCGTGCATTCCGGGCATCCCTATAAATAAAGGGTGGTCGCCGGGGAAAGCGCCCAAACCCATGAGCGTAAGCGTCACGGGGATGTTTGTAGACTCCACAAACGTTTTTAACTCTTCGTGTGCGCCGGCGGAGATAATGCCGCCGCCGCCAAACACCAAAGGCTTCTTCGCCGCGGCGATCATGGCCGCTGCTTTCTCTATCTGCTTGGGGTGCCCCTCCACCGTCGGCTTATAGCTGCGCATTGTCACCTCGCCGGCGGGGTACTCGTAGTTATCGAGCACGCTGCGGGCGATATCGATGGGAACGTCCACTAACACCGGCCCGGGCCGCCCCGTCCGCGCGATGTGGAACGCCCGCTTGAGCGTCATAGGCAAATCTTCCACATTCTTCACAAGATAGTTATGCTTCGTAATCGACCTGCTTACCCCGACAATGTCCGCTTCCTGGAAAGCGTCGGTGCCGAGCAGCGGCGAAGCGACCTGCCCTGTGATAATCACCATCGGGATAGAATCCAGATAGGCCGTGGCGACGCCTGTCATAACATTCATCGCCCCCGGCCCCGAAGTCGCGATGCACACGCCTACCTGGCCGGTAGCGCGGGCATAGCCGTCAGCCGCGTGGGCCGCGCCCTGCTCGTGGCGCGTGAGAACGAGCGTAAGCTCTTTCGTATCGTACAGCACGTCAAAAATAGGGATAACCGTTCCGCCCGGATACCCGAACGCAACCTTGACGCCCTCCCTAACCAAAGCGTCAACAACAATCTGCGCACCTGTTTTTTTCAAAACATCCTCCATATAGCGTTTATGATAAACAAACTATGAAAATACATTATTGTCAAACAAAAATCAATTTTTTTAATTAGCATAGTCATTTCAACTAAAAATAGTGGCTTCGACAGGCTCAGCCACCAAGCCGTTGCCTGAGCTTGTCGAAGGCAACACTATTAAAACGCATCGCATACTCACAAAAAAAAGCCCGTTTCCCCCTTTTTGGGAGAAACGGGCTTTTTTGATTTGGCGTTTTCGCCGGTTCAGTCCATTCTCCCTCTTTTAACCAAGACTACTACACCCACACATACGGCGGCTGTAATGGCGGCGATTACCGGTAGGACTATGGCGAAAAAAGCTGCTCTTCTTTCCATGATATGGCTCCAAGGGTTTTTGTTTGATTTTTAATGACTAACTATGTTTCTATAGATTAAATTTAGTTTAATGTACAGGCGATGTCAAGAGAAATTTTAAAAAAAATAAAAAATTTTTGCACGAATTGTTTGCCGATCGGCACCCGTTCCCATTAACGACATAATCCGTACCCTTTTCACAATAATCAATTCGGGGTCTAAGCTTAAGTGGCTAACAAATTTCCTACCAATACGGCATGGATTTTTCCCGCAACTCATGCAACACATTAAGCGCGTTGATCGGCGTCAGGGAGTTAACGTCTAACGCCCTCAACTGGGCGACTACCGACTGGGCGTGTTGATTGATGACGTTGAGCTGTACGGACTCTTCCGCCCCCGGCGGCGATTGCGCCGCGCCGAAGCCACCCCCTTTTTTCTGCGCGAGGGCGGGCTTGTGGTCGGGCGTCAGCTCCATGTTTTCTAAATTGTTCAATATCTCCTTGGCACGCGTAATCACGCTCACAGGCACGCCGGCGAGGCGCGCGACCTGTATGCCGTAGGAGTGGTCGCAGGAGCCGGTGTCTATCTTGCGCAGAAATATTATCTTATCGTTCCACTCCTTGACTTTTACGTGGAAATTTTTTATCCGCGGATAGAGAAGCGGCATCTCCGCCAGCTCGTGGTAGTGCGTCGCAAACAGCGTGCGCGCGGCGCGGCCGGCGGTCTCGTGGAGGTATTCGGTCACCGCCCAGGCAATTGAGATTCCGTCGAAAGTGGACGTCCCGCGGCCGACCTCATCGAGCAGCACAAACGACCTGTCGGTCGCGTTGTTCAATATGTTCGCAACCTCTATCATCTCAACCAAAAACGTGCTCTGCCCCCGCGCGAGCCTGTCGGATGCCCCCACCCTCGTAAAAAACTTGTCGACGACGCCGATTTGCGCCGAAGCCGCGGGGACAAACGAGCCTATCTGCGCCATTATCGCGATAAGCGCGGTCTGGCGTAAATACGTTGATTTCCCCGCCATGTTGGGGCCGGTGATAAGCGCTATCTGCGAATCGCCGGATAACAGCTCCGTATCGTTTGGAACAAACTGCTCACCCGCGCACAGTTTTTCCACCACGGGGTGGCGGCCGTCCTTGATGATTATATCCGCCCCG
>JAITFQ010000151.1 GCA_031281225.1 Chitinispirillales bacterium | reverse complement strand
TGAAATGAAATACCGACGCCGCCAGCAGCACCGACGCGCCCGCTTCCGCCGCTTCCTTGAAATGCTCAAGCGTCCCCGCCCCGCCCGACGCGACGACGTCTACGTCGGCGGATACCGACTGCCGCACCATTTTAATCAGTTCCAGCGCGTACCCGCCCCTCACGCCGTCGGTCGTCTTGTTGGTCGGCAAAACAGTGCCCGCGCCATAACCGTCGATCCTCTTTACCCATTCGATAGCGTCGTGCCCGGTAGCGGTCGCCCCGCCGTCAATAAACACTTCGTATCCCGACGGCATCGACCCGTTCACGGCGACATCAACCGCTACGATCACTTTTTTTGACCCGAATTTTTTCACCATTGTGTCTATGATTTCCGGTTTGCGGAAGGCGGCGCTGCTTATGGAAACCTTGCCCGCGCCGGCTTCGAGCACGGCTTCGGCGGAAGCGTCGTCGTATATCCCGCCCCCGACTGACAGGGGTATCGCCGCCGCGCGGGCGACGTTTTTTACTATGTCGATCATAATAGGCCGGTTCTCAACCGTCGCGGTTATATCGAGCATGGCGATCTCGTCGGCCCCGGCCTTGCAGTAGGCGGCGGCGCACTCAACGGGGTCGCCGGCGTCACGGATGTCTACAAATTGAACGCCTTTGACTACCCGACCGTTGCGGATGTCGAGGCAGGGCATGATTTTGATAGTGTCCGGTGTCATGATTGCTGTCCTTCGCAGAGGCAGTGCGCCGCGTACTCCTCGGTAAATAGGTTTCTTTCGTGCCCGTCAACAAACAGCGCCCCGCCTTCCCCCGCTTCTATTGTCAAAATATTTATACCGGTATTTTCCCCCGCTTTAATTTTAAGTTCGGCGGCTTGCGGCGCGGTGGCGAATACGGTCAGGGTCAAAGACGCGCTTCGTGAGGCAAAATTAACTTTTTGGGCGGTTTCCGCGATGTGGGGGATGATTTTCAGTTTTTTCAGAGTTTTCGTGACGTCGGGTAATATGCCGCCCATACCCTCTGTTACCACCATTATTTCAGATGTTATCGGCTTGTAGGCCAATTTTTTACTTGCGGGGATCGTGATTTGCACAGACAGGCCGCGCTTCTCCCCGCCGAGTAAATTTTTTGAATATATCCCGACGCTGCCGTTGTGCGCCTCAATGATTGAACGTATGCGGGAGAGACCGAGGCCGAAGCCGAAGTTTTTATCGCTCTCCTTTGTGGTAAAAAACGTCTCGGAAAGTTTTGGGAGCGATAGCGCATCGCATCCCGCGCCGTCGTCCTCTATCACCGTAAGCGTCATGTAATTACAGTTGTACAGCCTTATGCCGACGTTTTGCGCTCCGGCCTCAAGCGAGTTGCGCAGCGCACAGGCAAAAGCGCGTTCCAGCCGTTCTAGGTCTCCGCTCACCACTACGGTGTCTTGCGGTTTGATAGTGCGCAGAGAAAAGATATGGGACAGATCGCGGAAGTTAGAGTCGATGCAGGAACCCAGGCATTGCGCCAAATTAATTTCACCGCCGCCCTGCGCAAGCCCCGCCCGCGACATCTCCGACACGCCCGCGCTCAGGTCTTGCAGCTTGGCGGCTGCCTGCGCGATGGAACCGGCCATACCGCGGTCGTGCTCGCTCAGATCTTTCGACGCAAGCAAAAGCGACGCGTAGCCGGAAACGGCCATCAGGTGGTTTTTCATATCGTGGTTGACAGATGCAACGGAGCGACCGAGCCCCGCCGGCTGCCCGGCGGTTTCAAGCTCCGTATACGCCTCGCGCAAGTTGGCGAGCGCTTCGCGCAGGGCGCCGGTCTTTTGGGCCTGCCCCGCCGGATCCGCCGTAAGCCGCGAAATCAGGTCACGCCACATCGTCTACTACATCTACGCTGTCGACATCGTCGTCCCCAATTCCGTACTCAAGCTCAAAATTTTCCCCTTCGCTCTTCATCTGTTCGATCAAGTCCTCACGCCCGATCATTTGAAGGTGGCGGATGCGCTTGAACTCATTACGGTGCTCAGGGCAATATTTGGGATAAATAAACTGCCGCGGATACAGTTTTACCTCAAACTGGCTATCACAACCGACTAACTTGCAGGGCATTACAGTAGTCGTGACCTCGGTATACGGATGCGAGATGGTTTGGTTCTTGATGTTCACATTCTCGGGCTTGGAGCGCTTGCGGATTCTGTATCTGTCCTGTCTATGCTCGGTGCAGTATTTTGATATATGGATGCCGTAAAAAATTTTCCCGCACCCCGGGTATTGGCACTTCTTCTCGCGCAGCTTTTGGCGGCGCCTCGACTTTGGTAACTGCATATTACAGAAAATCTCCGTTATTATGGATGAAAGGTGACTGTAAACAAGCTTCGTTTCGGTAAAATCTTTGTAAAATCCAGGGATTTTTGCCGGGCAACAATATCATAATATAAGGATAAAAGGTAAAAAAAGCAATAGCTAAATGAAAGTTTTTTTTTGGTAAGGGCGTAAGTGATTGATTTATAAGGCTTTTGATGTGCAAAAAAGTTTGTCCCCGCAGGGGTAAACCACGTCCAGCCCCCTTATCTTCCCCGATCCGCCCTCTTAATTTCATAATAAGCCCCCCCAAAATTCCATGTTTTTTGTTTTCCATCTTTGACGTATATTATATTATAGAGGTGCCAATTTAAATGTTGCACCGCCCATCAACTGCACAAGAGCCATGATGCCGCCCGCAATGTTTAATCGTTGAGTCTATAATTGACAGATAAATATACCTGTAAAGTGGTTTATTTTTTCCGGAGAATTGTTAAATGATATCTTCAGAAGATACGGCGAAACGATCATTGCCGGAGTGTTTTGGTTTTTATTCTGTGCTGACAGATCCAATAAAAGGGTACGATTACTTAACGTCGCTTTTGGTCGACAACGGCATGCCCGTCGTACAGTTGAGAATGAAGGGCGTCTCCGACGAAATTATTATTAAAACCGCTTTACGGATGCGGAAAATTACGGATGGCACAGGCACACGGCTAATCATCAACGACAGTCCGCGCATAGCCGTTGAGGTAGCCGCGGACGGGGTACATATCGGTCAAAGCGACATCTCTTATGAAGACGCTAGAAAAATCGTTGGGGACGATATGCTCATCGGCATATCCACTCACAACCCGCAACAGACGCGGGCTGCCTGCCTCCTGCAACCGGATTACATAGGTATAGGCCCCGTCTTTACCACACCCACAAAAAAAATCCCCGACCCCCCCATCGGCCTCAGCGGCATGAAAGAGATGCTCGCGCTGTCAACCGTGCCGGCGGTTTGCATAGGGGGGATCGATCTGGATAATCTGCCCCGCGTACTAGAGTACGGCGCAAAAAATTTCTGCATGGTGCGCCAATTCACGCAAAGCGAAAACCCGGCAGCGGTTCTGCGGGAAATAGCGCAGAGCCGGTTCAGAACCTGAATCCGCCGTCGAGCATGAAATGTACGCTGCCTTTGTCCTGCGCCACGTCGAATTCGATGGAGGCGTTTACTCTGAACATGCCTAAGGGGTCGTAGCGGCCATAGATTCCAGGGCGGAGGTAGTGAACAGTTCCGGGGCCTAAAAACTTTTTTGTTTCGGAGTCGGGATTTTCGACACGCCCAGGGTCCCGGAAGATGTGGTTTATATGCCCGCCGCGAGCCGTCGGGTTGTTTGAGAGGCTTGTGAGTTTCAGGCCGATTGTTCCCCTGTCCGTGACGCTCATGTCGGCGTTAGCGGCTATCGCCATTGAATTTGGGCCCATGGGCGAGCCGAGGCATTTGTCGAAATGATCGTAGCGGTGGCTGCCGCCGTAAAAATGGGTGTATACCCACGGCTCCACCCTGCTCCACTCCAATCCGGCGCTGACGCCTCTATTATACAGATTGGTAAAATATTGCATACCCAGGGTGACCGCCCACTTGTTCCCCCAGTCGTCGCTGAACATTTTGAATGGGGAGAGCAAATCGTCTATATAAAACTCGCCGTAGAACCTGAAATCCCGCGGCCAGTTGAGGGAGAAGTCGAAAGCGAGCGCCGCGTTGGCCATATCCCCCGTGTAAAACTCAACAAAAACCATCGGCACAAACGGGACGAGGAACGCCCACTCCCAGCCCGGCTCCTGACCGGCGTACTCGGGGCGCATAATGTTTTCGGGATCGTTGTCCTGCTGGTTTGTTGTGCTGCCGGCGATCATAACCTCGCTTACCCCCCACTGCAAACGCTTATCCCAAAACGAGCCGCGGAGGCCGTTTGCGTAAATGTATTTCGCCTTGTCTCTCTGCGAGCGGAGCACGCCGGCGACGTGCCAATACTCCATGTGCGTCAGGTCGAGGATCGCGCGGGCGTAGGTAACGGGCGGCGCGGTTCCAGAGAGCGTGACGGGGTAGTGCACGGCAGGGCCGAGGCGCAGATAGTCTATCGCCGCCTCCAAAGTCAGCCTGCCGACATCGTAGCTGATGCCCGCCCGCGGCAAGTTGGACGCGCGCATATTGCCGCCGTCGCCCCACGTATCCCGCTCGCCGTGAATCGTGTAGGGGATTCCCCTGTAAGGTTGAAAATCGCTCGGGTAAAACAGGCTATCGTAAACGTACTCCGTCCATATATCCAAAGTGGAATAAAACGACAGTTTGCCGATATACCCGCGCAGATGCGGGCTGATAACCGCCGTGCTGCCCATACGGGTACCAATCTTTCCGCCGGTGCGCGCCCAGGCATCGGCGGTCAGATCAAGGTTGACAATCACCCCGTAGCCGCCGCGGTCGTCGCCGCTGAAACCGTATATCCCCCCGTCAAGCGAAAGGTGTTTGCGCAGCCCTTCGAGCATATAAAGCTCCTGCCCGGTAAGCGGCAGGGTCGACACCGAGTCGAGGTACGTCAAAAAATCCCCGCTGCCCATCGGCTGCCTGTAAAACCCGTCCGGCAGCAGCCCGTAACGCGCGTTTATGCGCTGAACAAATATATCATAGCGCGGGTCGGGGCGGATCAGCGGGTTGTAATCGGCGCGGGCGGGGGCAGGCAGCAGTATTAGCGACAGTAGAAACAATAATATCTGTATTGATATTATTGACGATTTCTTGACGGTTATCATACAAAATCACCTTACTTTCAGAAACAATACAAGCCCTACAACTAACAATATCACCGACAGTATGTGAAACCGCCACATGACTTTTGACTTGATCTCAAACTCCCCGGCGTAGCGCCCGCTCGCGCGCATACCGTACTGGAAGTGGTGGTGTATCGGGGCGCAGCGGAAGATTCTCTTGCGGGTCAGCTTGAAATAGCCTATCTGCATGAATACGGAGACAAACTCCAAAAGGAAAATGAATCCGACTATGGGGAGGTAAAATTCCGATTTTGAGAAGATGAACAGTATGCCGATAAGGCCACCCAAGCCGACCGAGCCGCTGTCGCCCATTATAATGGTAGACGGCGGCGAGTTGTACCATAAATACGCGAGCAGCGTCCCGATCACCGCGCCAATGAGCGGCAAAATCTCGTGCAGGCCGGGGATGTGCGGTATGAGCAGGTAGCTGCTCCAGATGCTGTTGCTCGAAACGAAAGAGATCACCCCTAAAAACGTGAGGCAGCATATCGCCGGCACGGTGGCGAGCGTATCGAAGCCATCGGTAAAATTGACGCCGTTGGCCATCACGGCGATGGTCAGCGTCATGAGGGGGATAAAGAGCCAAACCGGAAACGTCGGGTACCATTTTTCGATGCTGAAAAACGGGATGTTTATGCTTTTGTTTATGTTCGGGATATATTTGTAGGCGATAATCGCCACTATGAGAGATATTATTATGTATAATGTAAGGCGCAACCCGGACGAGATGCCGTCGGCCTTGTACTGATAATCCTGTTTTTTGGCTTTTCCGGTTGCGATTCTCCGTTTATTTATCACCTTCGCCACATCGTCCGCCGCGCCGATGATGCTGAAAAAGCCGTATATGGCGAACGCGCTGATTACGTAGGCGTTTAAGCGCAGGGTGATGAGGGAGGTTGCGATGATAATGAAAAAAAACAGTATGCCCGCCGGCATGACCGGCCCTTCCGGTTTTTTAGTTTCAACCCCCGCCCCGGATTCAAACTCGGACGACACCTGGAGCTTGCGCAAAAACTTTATGTAAGGCCGAAAAAACAGCATGGCGAGCGAAAACGAGATAACGGTAGCCATACCCGTACAGAAGAGACGGCTGAAAAAAATGTGTATCCCGGTGGTTTGGTAAATGTATTCTATTAGCATAGGTGAAATTAATATATATAATGCGGCGGATGGAATTCAACAAAAAAATAAAAAAATTTGACATCCCTGCCGCCAACACAGTATCTTTAGTTGGGAGAATTTATAAAAAAGTACGCCCCGTACATAAAAAACAGGAAAAACCATGATACGTGAGCTTCGCATCAGGAATCTCGCCCTTATAGAAAATCTCGCGCTTGAGTTCGACGGCGGATTTACCGTGTTTACGGGGGAGACCGGAGCCGGGAAGTCGATACTTATCGGCGCGATAGGGCTGCTTTTGGGCGACAGGGCATCGTCGGAAATGATACGGAGCGGGTTTGACGAAGCGGAGGTGAGCGGATGCTTAGAGATTGAAAAGGTACGGGCTAAGTTAGGCAGTTTTTTGAAGGAAGCGGGGATTGAGGCGGAGGACGGAAGTATTATTATCCGCAGAAATATCTCCAAAACCGGCAAAAACAAAATACTCGTAAATCAGGTTCCGCTACCGCTGTCGTCGCTAAAAGCGCTGGGTGATTTATGGATAGACCTGCACGGGCAGCACCAGCACCAGTCGCTACTCAATGAGGATACCCACGTTGACATCGTCGACGCCTTGCCGGAAGTGTTGCCGGCGCGTGACACATACGCGTCGTCATACAATTCCTATATGATAGCGCAGCGGGAATTGCACGACGCCCAAAAGGCCGCACGTGATTTGGCGGACAAGAGGGACATCCTCGAATTTCAGCATAAGGAACTGTCCGCCCTCAACCCCCAAAAAAACGAAGAAGATGAACTCGAACAGGAACTTTCCCTCCTGTCAACATCTGCGCAGCGCGTAGAGTGCGCGAAGGGGATTTTGGAGCTAATGAACGGATCGTCTAGCAGCGAATCGTTACAGAAAAAATTGACGCAGATCAAGCGTAAATTGGAAACTCTCGGCAAATACGACCCGGCCGCCCTCCCCTATATGAATGACATGGAAACAGTTGTTTCCACATGTTCCGATCTCGACACGTTTTGCAGCGTTTATTTGGGGAAAAACGGTGGGGACAACAGTCAGGCTAGAATTGAAACTATCAACTCACGCCTGTCAAAAATCCAGCGCCTCAAAAAGAAATATTCATGCGACATAAACGGGCTGATTGACAAAAAGCAGCAGGCCGCCAAAAATTTGTCACTATTAGAAAACTCCAATTCCGACATAGAGCTACTACAAAAAAACTCAACAAAAGCCCGCCAGTCATGCGTCGGTTCCGCGTCAGCCCTGACCGCCGCGCGAAAAAAAGCGCTCGCGGTATTTGATAGGGAGATAACGCGCAGGATGGAACAGCTCGGATTCTCCGGCGGCGTTTGGCAAACCGAACTCCGCCCGCTCGACGAACCCGCGCCGCAGGGGCTTGAGGAGATACGTTTTTTGGTGAAGACGAATCAGGGCGAACCGTTTTTACCATTAGCAAAAACCGCGTCCGGCGGAGAAATATCGCGGCTGATGCTCGCCGTTAAATCTATACTAGCCGGGCACGACGAAATCCCCGTGCTGATATTTGACGAGATTGATACGGGGATCGGCGGGGTTTTGGCGGGCGAAGTGTCTAAGGCGCTCTACTCCCTTTCGTCAACCCATCAAGTCCTGTGCATATCGCACTTGCATCAAATAGCGTCCGCCGCGGATAACCATTATCTCGTATCCAAAAGAACAACGGGTGACGGCCGGACGATTACAGAGGTTTGCCGATTAGACGACGGCCAACGGGTCACGGAAATAGCCAGGATGTTAGGCGGAGAATCACAGGCCAGCATACAACATGCGGAGCAATTGTTAAAAAAGCGCCGTTAAAATCAAACTCCGTTAATAACGACTATCACTAATTCCGGCGGATTAAATATCCGCGGGCGCCAAGGTATTACCGACAAGCCCCTGCTGATAATATGCGTAAGATTGTCATGCTTGTAAAGACCGCCGGCGTATTTGGGGAAAATACCCTGATTCGGCGTGTACAGTCCGTTCAAAATATATGGAATCCTAACCTGCCCCCCGTGCAAATGGCCGGATAAAATCAGATCGAAAGAGTATTTTTTGTAATTTTCAATTAGGTTGGAACGGTGCGCTATCAAAATTTTATACAGCGAAACCGTATCCAGTTCCCTAAACGCTTTTTCCAAAGCGGCAAGCGAATCGTAGTCCGGCGTTTCATGCTCCCTTTTTGCCGGATCGTCCGCTCCGGCCAGTATTATTTTGTTGCCTCTTATCTCAATTTTAGTATAACCGTCCGATAGAATTGTTACCCCGTAAGAGGCGAGTTCCTCCCGTACCGCCAATATGCTACCGCCCCAATATTCGTGATTGCCCATAACACCGTAAATCGGCGCGAGGCCGGAAATTCCCGACAATAGCATCGGCGTTCCATCCGCCGGATTGTAGCCGCCATATATATCGCCCGCCATCAGTATTAAATCGGGATTGGCATCTCTTATTTTGTCAATCAATACGGTCTGATCTTTTCCATGAACCGTGCCGTGTAAATCGGCGAGTAGAACGATTTTTATATTACTTTGCTCTTTCAGCAGCGGCGTGGTAATATGGTATGTCTTCGTAGATATCGAATTACACGTAGCAACTATACATAAAAAAGTCACCACGAAGGAGACAAGTATTATGCACGTTTTACTCATCCACACGCTCCGCGAACGCCATTTCATAAAACAGATACTTGGGATCGGTAAGCCTATAGCTGTTTCTGCCAAAGGTAATATCGTGCCGCGACATGCTCTTTATCCCGTAGCTTATGTGCACGTGCGGGCCGCTTGTTCTCCCCGTTAGCCCCACAGTTCCGATGTGCATCCCGGCTTTTACCGAATCACCGTCCCTCACAAAGCGCTGGTCCAAATGAGAAAAGGAGATCATCGCATCGCCAAACATCACGGCTACTGTCCTGCCACCCAATGGATCGTTTTTTTGCGCCGCTATTCCGTCTACAGGGCTAATGACATTGCTGCCGTACATGGCCGCCACATCCATGGCGTAGTGGGCCTGCCTGTGGGCCGTCCCGCGTTCGCACCAGTCACCGGTAACGTAGGGAAATTCATCGTCCACCATGTCCATGAAGAACCGGTATGCCGGCACCATGGTTCTCTCCTGCCTGTTTACTATCGACATGGGCGGGTAGAAGCTGAGCTGCGTGCCAACGGGGATGCGGTTACGGTCTATTATCCGCGGCTCGTTCGGCAGCCTTGTCATGTTGTGCGCGTCTATAGTTTCCCTTATATAGTCGTTGACCTGTCTCTGCGACGGGACCACCGCCCTGAACGCGCTTATGGCGTGTTTTGCCAAGCGGTAGATGTTGTCACCTTTGGTAAACGTGCGGACTATAGCGGAGACTGTAGCGCTTTCCATAACTTGCTGCGGCGCCATAGGGCGTGGCGGGGGCATGTTGTGGACCGGCTTGTTCATCGCGACAATAGCAATGACGAAAAGCGCGGCGCATAACTTGGATATTAGCGTAATCCGCCCCTCCAAAACCGACGCGGAGATGTTCTCTCTGTTTATCCCGTTGAGCGCCTGCTGAACATTTTTGGCTAGGAGGTGGAACGCCTTGGCAGCGGCCGGATCCCCCCCGTAGTCTTGCAATGTTTTTCCAGCGTCCTGCGCGTCGCGTATCGCAGGTAATTCGGGAATTTCGAGGTCAAACATAATCGGCGGCCGAGACGCTTCCCCGGCACCGCCGGGCGCGCTTAACTGCTGCCCGCAGAGAAGCGATTCGAGAAAGGCCCTGTTCAGATGTATGGTACGCGCCTTGTCTTCGGATTTTTCGCATTGATTGGAGGTTACATCATTCTTCACAACACGCAGCCTCACGTGGGGGTTGCGCGCAATCAGACTCTTGACGCTTATCAGATATTTTTTGAAACTCTTTGTCGAAAGGGCGTTAAGAGTGACCGGTATAAGATTCAGGTCGCAGTTTACATAGAGGAAGCGCGTCAGCCGGTCCCATACCGACGGCGTATCAATGACTATGTACTTGTAGCGCCTTCTAGCGATATTCAGATTGTGGAGAAAGTTGCCGTAACGGTATCCGGAAGACGTATCAAACAGCCCCGCCCCGGCGGGTACCAAATGCAGACGGGGGCTCACCTTAACTATGGCGTCGTCTATAGAACCGCTGCCTACCACGGTTCCTATGGCCATCTCCTCAAGTTTTGAGAGCATACCGGTAACGTCGAGCATCTCCGCGTACTGCGACACCGATATTTCGGATGAAAATCTGCGCTTGAAGAAATCACACGAGGTGTAGAGCGTTTCGGCGCCATCAATCCCGAGCGCCGCGCCGGCGCTGCCCTGAACGTCGAGGTCAATTAGCAGCACGGGACCACGTTTACTGAGGGAGGCCGCCAAATTGGTCGCGAGCGTGGACTTCCCCACCCCGCCCTTAATATTGGCGACATGAATGATGCCGCCTCTGTCGGTCTCGGCCTCGGAGAAGACTATAGGGCTTGGCAGTTCCTCGGTCACGATCGGCCGCACCCGCGTCTTAGTTTTCGTCTTACCCGCCAAGCGCGATTTCTAAGCCGGAGGGTTTATAGAAAACACGGTCCTGTTCGTTGGGCCTTCTGTCGCTAACAGGCGCGAATTTTTCATCGGCGTTGTAGATAACCGCCGGTTTGTCCTCCAGCCTCAGACCTATTCCGAAGTAGTCGTATATGGCCCTACCCCTGTTCCATGTTTCCGCGTTAATGTAGATTGTGTCGTATTTTGGCGTGTTGCTCAAGGCGGCCAGGAATTCGTTTGAGGTGGAGCATACCACCGCGTCAATACCTTTCTTTGCGAACGCTTCGCGGATTGCAGCGGATTGGCGGTAGCCGCCGTCTAGAACTATTGCTTTCATTTTTTCTCCGTATGACAATAAGGTTAAGGTCAAAATAATAAAACCAAAAATAACAAAATCAAAATAAAGGGGGAAGTCTCCCCCACGCTTCGGTCAAAAGCGATGTCAAAGTCAAAACCTATTTGGTTGCGCCTATTGCGGCTAACAGATTTTCGGCTCTTTGATGATACATGGTTGCGGTGGTGTCGGATATTATGTTTTGGCAATGGGTCATGGCAGCGCTAGAATTGCTGTCCCTCGTCAGTAGCGCCAAACGCCAGCGGAGGGCGGGGTGGCGGTGCGATATGGTTTTGTCGCGCAGGGCCCTTTCCAAATGCCTGACGGCGGCGGCGATGTCGCCTTTTTCTTCGTGGGCGACGGCGAGTCCCTCAAGGGCCTGGCCCCGTACGAAACCGGCGTCTTTGCCGTTTGCAGCGGCCTCAAACCATGTAATCGCCTGGTCGTGGCTGCCTTGCTGCAAGTAGATACTGCCCATCATGAACGCACTCATGGTGCGGATGGGGGAACGACCGAAGTTGTTGGCCACCTCGGAGAACGACGCAAGCGCCCTATCTAGCTGTTCGGCCTGGTAGTCGAGTATGCCGACGCCGAAAGTTTCCTGCGCTTTCCTGATATTCGCCTCTCTCATGGCATTGAAAATGAACGACCCGCCGACAATGACCGCAACCGCCACGCAGCACACCACAACAAGCTTGCCGTTCTTCGTGAAAAACTCCCTTGCCCTGACTATACCGCCGACCAACGGGTCCGCACCCTCTAGCTGACCGCTTTTTTTCCTTTTAATATCCAAAATTTACCCCTTCCGGCACAGATTCTTTATTAAGTGAAAAAATATTCTTGCGCAAGCGCATGCATATAGAATATATTAAAATAATTAACGACACAAAAAAAATCAAGCAAATTGTGGATTGAATTTATGGAAAAAATTACAGACGCATCACAGCTACTGCTGAAAGACCTGCTTTCGCAGAACGAAATGCTCAAAACCCAGTTGATTGACGCCGCCATGATCAATGAACTGGTCAAGGTTTTGCACTCCTGCACCGACCTTGAAGGGATCGTCAAGACCGTGCTGCTCTCGTTTCAGGACCTGGTGCACTTTGACCGGGCCATCCTCTTTACGATCAACGGCGGCAAGTTCCGTCTCGAACCGTGGAACTGGGTGGGGATTGACGACGACACGGCTAAAAGGCTTTCGATTCCGCTGGGGTTTGACGGCGGAGACATTACCGACGCGATATTCCTGAACAGGCATATCTTTGTGGAGGAGCCCGACCCCGCCTCCGACATTTTCAGTTTGGAACTACAATCACCCTCGTACATCGTGGCGCCGCTCTTGCGCAAGCCTACCCGCAAGTGCTGGGAAATCAAGCGGTGCACGAAAAAGTCGTGCAGTAGCTACGGCAGCGCCAACCCGTACTGCTGGAGCAACCTCGACGTCTCTTGCGGTGATTCAAGCTCTACGGAAGACGACAGGCGCCGCCGCTGTCTCGCTTGCGCGGCGTTTAAGGCAGAGGGGATATTTTGGCTCGACAGAAAAAACAGCGTCCAGCCGATAACAAGCGGCGACATCTCAAACCTCACAAACATCATCACGCTGGCGGGGCTGGTATTTGAAAATTTCCGAATGATAAACGCGCTCGACGCGGCAAACCACGAGCTCATAAGCACAAACGAGACGCTGCGCAAGGTCAACCACGATCTAGAGTTCGCGGAAGCCAAAATACGCCTCGACCTGGAACAGGCGCGCCAAATTCAGCAAAAACTGCTTCCGCAGGACATAAGCAGCTCCCATGAAAGCTACAAGATCAGTTCGCGCTACCTCGCAGCCAATACGGTAGGCGGCGACTACTACGATGTTTTTAAGATAGCCGACGGCACCTACGGCATCGTAGTCGCCGACGTTTCAGGACACGGCATCGCTTCCGCGCTTGTCATGTCTATGGCGAAAACCCTCCTGCGGGTATACTCAAAAGATGAGACCTCACCGCAAAAAACATTGGAGCGGATAAACGATATCTTTGTATCGGAAGTCGCCACAGAGCATTTCGTCACGATCTTTTACGCGGTTTTAGACGTGAACAAAAAAAAGCTCAGGTTCAGTTCGGCAGGCCATTGCCCAATTTTTTATTTGCACAAGGACAGCGGCAAGTGCGACATGCTGAAAGCCGACGGGCTTTTTTTGGGAGTTTTTCCCGATATAATGCTCGCAGAAAGAGAAATTGACTATGTGCCGGAAAAACAAAGGCTTATCCTGTATACCGACGGATTGACAGAAGCAATTAACCCGGCTACCGAGATGTACGGAACCGAAAGACTCACAAGAATAGCGCGGGAAACGACGGATTTTTCGACGGAGGAGACGCTGGAAGCAATTTTGGAACATCAGGTGAAATTTTGCGACGGGGTGCAACCGGAGGACGACATCACACTATTGGTAATGGATTTTTAACTCGGGGGCGCGATGAACCGCGCCCCCGCCGCAGCCACAATTAAAACCCTACCTTAAGCGACATATTAACAACTGGGAACAGCGCAAGCGTGTTGTATTCATACGCTATATCAAGTATCGTGTACTTGCCCCAGGCCGCTTTGGTGTCGAATTGAAAGCCGGCGCCGCCGGTGATTTTCCACCAGTTAGATTCTTCGTCGAGAATCTCTCTTTGAAGGCCGATCCTGAGCGCAAGCATTCTAAAAAATTCGTACTCTATACCGCCGGCCATCACCCAGGGCTGATCGCCGTAGAGGGGGATTTGGCCGTCGGCAACCAAAAGCGCCGAGTGGCTCGCCCTGTAAACGCCGCCCATGTGCATGGTGGGTGGCTGAAATTCGCTATACTGCCGGTTAGTGGTTATGTTTTTCCATCTGTTTATGGATGGGATGTCTCTAAACATCAGGCCGTATCTGATATCGCGCGACAACTCCCACATGAAACCCAAATCCATGCCGAAACCATAGGACTGCCCGCGGGGCGAGTCCAGCGAGAGGGCGCGCACGGTGTTGCCCATAAACTTTATGGCGGCACCGACGGACATCGGGCCGAAGAGGTAGTCCTGATTAATCCTATAACCGGCGGCCGTCACGAAAAACAGCTCAGTCATCGCACCATCGCGGTCTGTTGAAAGAAGGAGCGCCTGGCCGAATCCCAAATCCCTCAAAGCCCTGTTGGCGTAGGAAACAGCGAGAACATCCATGACGCCAAAACGGCTCTGATAGGCTACGGCGGCGTCTCTTTGCCCCAGCCAAGCCATGCCGGCGGGGTTGTACAGGACACCGTAGGCGTCGTCGGATACCGCGGTATAAGCGTTGGCAAGCGCCGCAGGGCGGGCAAAAATTGGTATCTGGTTTGAAGCGCCGGATATGCCGGAGAGCGGCTCCTTATCATAAGCGCCGGGAGCCAAAGTAACATCGCTGCCGCCGCCGCTGCCGCCGACACCGTAGTTTATCATGCTATAAAAAATCCCGGTACCCTGAACGGCGATCGTAGACCAAAGGAACTCCTTCAGGTTGTTTACCGGCGGGCCAAAATACTGGGTTACGTGAAGCCTTCCGGGATGGCCGTGAACGCGGTCTATCGCGCAAAGCAGGACGTCCCTGGCAGGAACTCCGGGAGCTCCCTGTATGCTCACAACTTCAATCGGCCTACCGGTAATAACATTAAAAAGCTCAAGGCGGACAGCATAACTGGAACCTATCATGTCAACAGAACCGTAAATCATTCTGCGCAGGCCGAGCGCCCTGCCGATATCGCTGACACACTTGGGGTCGCGGCAGTCGCCAGGGGTGCGCACGCGAGCTTCCTTCAGCGCTTTTTCAACGTCCTCGGGATAGTACATCTCATATAACCTGAGAGAGTCAAGCTTCTCAATCATCACCCTAGTCAGTTCGTGAGCCATTTGGTCGTGGCCGGTGGACGACTCCAACCACAACACACCGAGTCTTGTCGATCCCCGGCGCTCCTCCCCGATAACAGCCAACACCTCCTCCGCTTCTTCCGTTTCTTCGGATTCCAGCACTACTTCCTGCTCTTCCTGCACACCCGATTCTTCTTCCGCCGCCAATAACTCCTCCTGATCGGCCTCCTCCATGCTCCGTACATCCAAAACATTTTGGGCGCCTACCTCCTCAATCTCCTGAATATCCGCATCCGCAGCCAATCCGTCTCCGGGCTCGGCACTTTCAGCACCATCTCCGGCGTGCCCGGCCTCTTCGGCGTTTTGGCCATCGGGGGCGGTTTGAGTATCTTCAACCACTTCAGCAGACCCGCCCTCCGCGGCGGCTTCGGCATCCTGCACGGCCTGTGAGCTCTGCGCGTCGCGAACACTCTCGGCGGCCTCCATGTCCGGCATCTCCGCCCCATCGCCGCTCTGCGCGGCCTGAACATCCTGCACACCCGCGGCCTGACCGTCCTGCCCAAACACCGGCAACACGAAGAGAACGCACGCCAACAACGCCGCAAACGCAACACTAAATATGGATTTCACCACCTACACCTCCGCTATCAGACAGCAAACCGCCGCCCGTATGATGCTCAAACGTTTTTTAACTGTGACGGCAAAGCCGACAATTTTTAATTGTGACGGCAAAGCCGGCGATTTTTAACTGTGACGGCAAAGCCGGCGATTTCAGATTTTTTGAATGCGTGAAGTATGGCCTTACTTCATCACAACTACAGGCCTCATCACACGCTTCTGCCTACCCTCAAGATCGGTAACTATAACCGCGACAAAATACCTTCCGTTTCTGACCAGCGGCTTATCGCTGTTATCAAAGTTCACCCATAACTCTTCCTTGACCGATGTTCTGCCGTTTCCACCGCCGCTCGTCCTGCCGTTCCACCAAAAATCGTTTGAACCGACCCCAGCGTTCAGCTTGTCGACCGCCCACACCCTCGTGCCAGCAGCGTTGTAGATATGAACCTTTATACTCCTGACAAAAGCCTCGGGGGCTTCGACATTAACCCTGATACGGGTTCCCGGTTGCGCGTTTGGGCCATGCTCCCTGACGGGGATGATGAACGGGGAGAAAGGGTGAGGAGAAACGGACACGTCCACCGTCAAACTCCTTGTCCTCGTAACCAGCGCGTATCTCGCGTTTGCTGCGAGCATGTCGACAGCATCCGCCCCCGCCACGGCGGCAGCCTTGCGCATGGGGCTTACGCTCGACAGCGCGACCGTAACCGTGGCACCGTCCTCGGAAATATTTGAAGTGCTAAAAGGGACCCACATAAGGTCCGCGTCGGACCACCTCGCGATCCTGAGTTCGTGATCGCCTGTTCTAGCCGCCTCCCTCAGGTGCGCAGGGACATCAATAATAATGTAAACCTGATTGCGAATCTTGTCGAACGTGGGGGCCACCATCTCAAACGCGATGGTATCGGCCATTCTGAACCCGTCGGTGGACGCCCTGTGCAAGTGGTTTGTCAAATCGGGGATATAAGACCCAAAATCCGAAGTTTCCCCCACATCGACGCTGCCGGCCGGCAACACCAACCTGAACCCTCGCAAGGTAAAAACCGTATCGCTCCCCTCGTTTCTGTGCCTGAGCGTAAAATATACGTCCTGGCCGGGGACACCGTGTTCGGTATACTCGGCCGATACGGAGCCGATTGTCGCGATAATCCGGACGTTTCCGAAGAACGCCGCGTTGGGGGTAAACACACCATCGACGCTTACGGCCCCCGCCCCCGCCGGCACAACGCCCCACGCGGGTGAAACCGAGATGTTGTTGCCAGCCCCGTCGCGGGCATCGATGCGGAAACTGGCGTTCTCAGTACTTGAAACCGGACCCGCATTGCCCCTGCGCGAAACGCTCATAGATTCCAAAGCCGAACCGGTAACCCTGATCGGAAATTCCACCGTGTTGTCGCGCCCCGACCTCATCGCGTACCCTGACGACGGGGTCAGCACGGCGCGAAGCGTGAGATTTTGCGCGTCTTGCGGGGTAGTGTATTCAAAAACAGCGGTACTCGCAACCTCTAACTCCTCAATGACAACGCCGCCCTCATCGTAAACGCTCCACCTGACGGTCCCGACCGGCCCGTCGATACCGATAAACATATCGCTATAAAACGCCCTGAACCCGAACCGCGCCGTATACGACGACGGCAAGGAGAGCACATCACCATCAGACGCGCCCGGCTCAACTACGAGACGGGTGATAAGCCCCTCGGCAGGGGGGACGTGAACAACGAAAATTTGCTTGTCCGAACCGTATACCGCGCCGTTTGAAAGGCGGACACGGAAGTAGTAAAACAGATTCGTACCATCCCTTCTCGGCTCAATGTCAAAAATATACCCGCCGTCATTCCGCTCCACGCTTTCAAATCTAGTGCTGCCCTCGCTCCTGTAAAACAGCTCCACACTCTCTACGCTTGCCCTCAATTCCCTGATCGCGGCCACGCCGAGTCTGACCGTACCCACACCGCTGCTGCCGATCTCCACGATATTGTGCAGGAACGGGAAATCTACATCCACAACCGTAGGTTCGGGCTCATCGCCGTCTTCCTCTTCCCCGCTATCACCGTTCTCACCCGCCTCCACGTCAAATCTGTACCGCGAAAGTTCCAACAAGTTCGGATTCGTTTCCGAAACGGCTTCTATCGTATACCTGCCCGGTCCAACGCCTTCAAGCCTGGCGACAAGCGGAATAGCGGACGTGTAGTCAAAATCAACCGCCCTGTTGAGAGGCGACACAACTTTTATTTGGCCGCGCCCGTCATAACCAATCACATTCCACACGATGACGCGGTTGCCTATACCCATCTCAAAATCATAGGAGACAACGTTTTCGGCGGGGCGGCCGTTGGCTATTTCAATATTATATGAGTCTAACGTGTAATACCCGCTTCTCCCCGCACCAACGGCAAAATTCCCGTCTGGGATATTCCTCACCTCAAAAGAACCGTTAACGGAACTCCTGCCCGACGCGACGACATTGCCATCGGCATCGCGCACCTGCACATCAACGCCGCTAAGCCGGAGGCCGGTTTCCAAACTTGTGACAACGCCTCTGATCATGGCAAACGCGTACAGCGTATCGGTAAAAATAAACGACGGCAAAACGCCTTCCTCTGTAACGAAATCGGGGCGGTCGGAACTTTCCAAATCAAAACCCGCAGCTTCAATCACGACGCTGTACGCCCTGTCCGTGTCCGGTACGTTTATTGAGAATCTGCCGAAGACGGCGTCACTCACGGCGGTAAGCGTATCAATCCTCCCCTCCACCGTCAGAGAGGGGGCTATGAGGCTGATTCTTGCAGAAGTGACCGGCGCGTTGACGTAGGCGTTCATCTCCGGAACCCACGAACGGCCTACAACCGAACCGTTAACGAGCATCGCGCCTTCCCTAATCGTTACGTCCTGAGCGCGCGAGCCGGTTACGTGGATCTCTCTTGAGAATGGGGTAAAGCCAGCCTTGTCAGCGGTCAAGGTATAGGTGCCGGAGGTGAGGTAAAACACGTACGCCCCGCTCTGCGGGGTGGACGGCAGCTCCTCAACCAAAACACCCTCCCTGAGCACGCGCACCCGCGCCCCAATGATCGGGCTGCCCTCCGAGTTCCTGACCACTCCCGAAAGCGCGAACGGGTTTCTTACCAAGTTAACGGCCCCGAAATCCCTGTTGTCCCCAACCCTCAAATTAACTCTTCTCGGAGTGACGCTCCTGTAACCGGCCTTCTCTATATGAACCGTCCAGGCCGCCGCCCCGCAGCTTAGCGTGAACGCGCCGTTTCCGTCGGTAAACGCGGAGACCGTATCGCCCCACTCCGACACGGCGGTAACTCTTACCATGTTTACCGGCGTTCCGTCGGACTCGGCGAGCACCCTTCCGAACAGGATAGCATCGGGGCTTGCCATGAATATAGTGTCTGTAACCGTCCGGCCCAGCGCCACAGAAGTCGTAATAACCTGCGTACTATACCCCTCTTTCATGGCGGTAAAGCGGTATGTGCCCACAGGAAAAGGTCTTACGGATATGCCGTTTGGATCGGTAAAAAACGCGAGCGGGGCTTGCGTCGGACCGGAAATAACCTCCGTTCTGAGCTCTACAAAGCCGACAGGCATCGCCCTGCCGCCAAGTCTTTCCACCGTCGCCAGGCTCACGGTGCCGGCATTGGCGCTGTAGGTGAAATTGGATACCGACAGGGTATCCGTCGAGGCCGCACCTCTGCTGTCGACCGCGTAGACACGCCAGGTATAGTCTCCGCCAGCCAGCGTGCCGGCCGCGTCAAAACTTACCCTCATCGTATCTCTAGCTCCCAAATTTCCCCGCGATACCGTCTGCTCCCATATCAGCAGGCCAGCTTTAAGTTCGCCTAACCCGTCTATGCCGAGGTCATGGCCGCCGGCGGTGGAGAACACGTTTATCAGATAAGAGTTAGCCCTTGTGTCCAAACCCGTCCAGCTAAACTCAATTTGCGGCGCGGCCACGTAGTTAAAAGCGCTCCCCGGGCGCGGTCCGACAACCCGCGGCGCGGCCATCGGCGTCCCGTCTATAACAAACGACCCGAAAACCGCATCCATGGGGTTGATCATAGCCGACGAAAAAGCCATGTGGTTACCATAATTGTTCAGCACCAGCCATGAATAGGTCTTACCGGGCGTGAGTGGCGGCGGCGAAGCCGTGATTGTCCCCGAAGGGTCGGGCGCGCCGTAGGCTATGCTGTTGTTGGGGGTAATCGCCTGCCATATCACGCTGATATGTTCGCTAGGATTGAGCGTTTCCATATCTATTATCGGCTCGTCCGACAATACCACATGGTAATACGGGACACCGTCGACGCGGCTCCATCTGAAAAGCGGGGTAAGCTCGTCTATCCTCCTCACACGCTCGGTCATAAAGTCACCTTTGGGATAGATCATTGACGGCGGCACGGTACTCTCAATCATAAGGGTAAAATAATCGGAAAAAAGCGTATCGCCGCCCGTATACGCGGCCACGATACCGTAGTATGTACCCGGCAGCAGGCCTGTCTGGTTGTTAGGAACGAAGTCGGTGTACCTCATCCGCATCGTCTCATCACCGAAAAATGGTATCAGTACGTTATCCCTGCCTCTAATCGGAGCCGTAACCCTTCTGTATCTCGACAGGTCGCCGGCGGCCGGCGTACGGGAGAGGTAGATGCCCGCGGAGTCCGGTATCGCCACCAAATCCTGCGAACCCGGCGCGGTCAGGCGTACCCACTCAATCCTGATGGTATCCCCCCCGGACTTCACGCCGAGCGCGGCGGGATCGGGTACGATTTTTAACACCTGATGCTGGGCCGCCAGGGCGAAAGCGCAACAGGCCAAAACCAGCAGAACGGCAATTTCGATTTTCCTCAACATCTATGACAATCCTTTCAACGGGCGCGAGTCCCGCCCTTGCGTAGCTTATTTTCTAAAAGAAATACCTTACACCGGTCTTAACCGCAGGAAGCGGCAGTATGTCGGCCGCGATATTGAGCTGCAGCCTGGTACCCAAACTCACGCCGCCGGAAAGCACCGGCATAACCATTACCACGCCCTCCTTGCCCAAACGCAGCGCATCCAAAGCCGTAATGTTCCTGAACGCGTAGTTATCCTTCTCCCGCGCCTCAATGCCGCAAACCCCGAAATTCAGGTAAAACGACGGGTAGTTAAGCTGGAACACTAAGATATGGTCTATCTTGACCCCCACATCAACGTACGTAGTATCGTACTCGGGGCTGAGCCAGCCGCCGTCAACATTCCGGTCTTCCGACACGTTCGTCCTGTAAATATTGTCAATCCTCATGTTGGTTTCGCCAAACAGCTTCGTATACGTAACCATAAACCTTCTCGGGATAATGTCAAAACCTATCGTATGCCCTTGCGGCATTTTCCAGCTCATTGATCCTTCGTCGATTCTATACGATACGCTGTCGAGCTCGTTTGGCACTATGCCATTTTCGCCAAACAGGTCGAAGATATACTCCGGGCGCTGCTCAATACTGTCGGCAAAACTCTCCATTCTGTCGAGCAGGTCGGAGTGGCCCGTTTCTAGATCAATAACCTTGGGTATGACAAACTGTCCCGCCGCCGAGCCTCTCGCCGTGGCGTTTATCCCAAATCGGGAATTAAGCGAAAACCTGCCCCATCTGACCCCAAACGAGGGCGACCACGCTTCCGCCCTGAACCTGCCCTGCGCCGTCCCGTTGCACTGATTCGAATTGAAATTTATGACCTCTTCGTTGATCGTAATGTTCTGAAAATCGTCAGGGTTGCCGGAACCGGTGAGATCGAACCTCCCCGTAACATTCGCGCGCCCCAAAAGGTCGATATCCGCCCGAAGCCTCACATCCGCCGAAAAAAGGTGGCGGTGCAGATTGAACGCGAAGACCCGGTTGTCGTCATTATTGATCCTGTACGCGTATCCGAGTGTCATGGTTTCCCAGCCCATCGTTATCGCCAAAGGCATTTTGAGCGAGCCCCGCAACGACAAAAAGCCTTGTATGTCCTGGTCCCCCCCGTCCATCATCGAACCAATATCCTGCTGCACGAATATGACATCCGACCCGCCGAGCGCCGTGTTGAAATTGAAGAAAAAATTCTGCGTGTAGGCGAAACTGCCGACGCCGGCGAGCATTGGCACATCAACCCTCACGGTGGTATTGGCGTGCTGGCTGGCCGCGGCGTTGGGCCTGAAATTGTCACCGTAGCTGAACAGGTCGCTGTCGTCAAAAACCTGATCTATTACGTTATCGCCCAAAAAGTTCCGCAGATCGCCCCCTATGCCGAACGGCAGGTTGAGCCCGAAGTAACCCACCGGAAAGTCAAACGAAACGTCTGTCATTGAGCGCAGGAGGTCATAGTTGAACCCCATAGCCATGCGCGCGTTGAAAGACGGCAACATTATTTGGGCGTCAATATCATCCAGTTGCGCGGAAGCCGTACCCGCAAACATGAACGCCGTGACAAACAACGCAATAAAAAAGCGCCTTCGCTTCATCTTCATCAACCGTTTCCTTAACTCAAAAATTGTGACGCGAATAAATCTTAAAGAGAAACAAAATAATTCACCGCCGCAAACCCTGTCAATATTTTTTTTTAATTCCGCAAAATATTTTCGTCGGCAGTACCTACCTCCAACGCTATCCGCTTCTTGAACTCGCCCGAGTACTTGAAAACCGGAACCATCCTCCGATCAAGCGACACGACCTCCCCCGTCCGCGGGTTCCGCGCCGGACGCGGCTGGCGTTCCCTCACGTAAAACGTTCCGAACCCTCGTAGTTCAACCCCCCGCCCGCGCTCAAGCTCCTCAACAAAAACCGCCAAAAACTCCTCAATAGCGATTTTTATCTCGGTCTGCGTGAGGCCGGTGGCACGGGAAACAACAGCGATTAAATCCTGCTTTGTGGTGGTGGCCATCTAAATTTACCCTCCTGAATAAATTTTTAATAACCCACCAAATATACATTATTCTTTTGACCAAATGAAAGTAAAAACCTGATTTTTTTCAAATCCGCGCAGGCCCGCCCCAACAATAAACGGGGCTACAAAAAATTTTGTGTGAAAAATATACACCCGACAGCCGCCAAAATTATATTATGGACAGATTTGAAGTACAACCGCAAATCTGTCCATAACTGTGTCAATGAGCCAAAACTTACAACTTATCAAAGTCAAGGCCCGACTCCAACATCGCTTCTGTAATGTTGGGATCGCGGACAAATATCACACTGCGTAGCTCTTCAAAAATATTGAAGACGGATTCATCATCAGCGCGCCACATTTCCATTACCCTTTCTCCATTGGAACCATCCCTAACGGCAAACCTTCTAGATATATTCTGGTCTTCTCCAACAGCCGACAACTCGGGTATCCTGATGTGGATAGTGTTACCAACCAATGTGTATGTACCTACATCAAGATATTTTGCGGGGATATTCAAATCAATGTTCCCGCTGTTATCCAATGGTATGGCTACCTGCCAAAACCGGCCGCCTGGGCTGAGCATCGCGCTATTGGCGTAAGAAATACCATCGTGCTCAAAGCGCGATCCGTCATCTAACCACCATGAGTTGCCAAACGCATCGCCTTCGCCGTTTAGAAACCGTGCATGCCTCGCCCTCTCTTCCGGCGTCATGCCGGCAGTGTCAATAACGTTGACAGGCGATTGGCCGGCATCCGGAATCCCGGGGGTGAACGTCGCGACAATCAATACCGTACCGTTCACCGTATGCGTTGCGCCGTTTGCGACCGACAGACCGTTCACGTTAAGCGTTGACAGAACGTGGCCGTCAGACGGCATCGCGGTAACCCTCAAGACCGTACCCGCTGGAACCCCCGCGCCGCTTGTTATCAAGGTGTTGTCGGCCAACCTTACGGAGAGCGTACCGCCCGGGGGGTTTGCGGTGAACGTGACAGGATAAGTCGCAGCGTCGGGAACGGAGAATGTCGCGGCAATCACCGCCGGGCCCGTTACAGTATGCGTTGCGCCGCTCCCAAATAACGCCTGACCGTTCACGGTAAGCGTTGACAGAATGTAGCCGTCAGACGGCGCCGCGGTAATCGTCAAAACCGTACCCACAGGAATCATCGCGCCGCTTGTTATCGGGCTGCCGGCCGATGTTACGGACAGTGAACCGCCCGGAAGGGTTGCGGTGAACGTTACAGGCGCGGCGAACGTCGCGGTAACCGCTACCGGGCCGTTCACCCTATGCGTCGTGCCGTTTACGAACGGTTGACCGTTCACGGTAAGCGTTGACAGAACGTAGTCGTCAGACGACGGCGTCGCGGTAATCGTCAAATCCGTACCCACAGGAATCATCGCGCCGTTTGTTATCGGGCCGTCGGCTGATGTTACGGACAGTAAACCGCCTGTGCCAGCGGTGAACGTAACAGGCGCGGCGAATGTCGCGGCAACCGCCACCGGACCGATCACCGTATGCGTCGCGCCGTTTACGAACGGCAGACCGTTCACGGTAAGCGCTGATAGGACGAACCCCGCGTTCGGGGCTGCGGTAATAGTCAGGACTGTGCCTGCGCGAACTTGACTGCCGCTTGTTATCTGGCCGCTGGCCGACGTTACGGACAGTAAACCGCCTGTGCTAGCGGTGAACGTTACAGGCGCGGCGAATGTCGCGGAAACCACCACCGAACCGTTCACCGTATGCGTCGCGCCGCTCACGAACGGCAGACCGTTCACGGTAAGCGTTGATAGGACGAACCCCGCGTTCGGAGTTGCGGTAATCGTCAAGACCGTACCCACAGAAATCTCCGCGCCGTTCGTTATCGAACCGTCGGGCGACGTTACGGACAGCGTACCTCCCTCGCCTGCGGTGAACGTGACAGGATGATCCGTAGCGTCGGGATTGGAGAATGTAGCGACAATTTCCACCTCGCCCTCTACGGTATGCGTCGTGCCGCTCTCGACCGATTGACCGTTCACGGCAAGCGTTAAATTGTAGCCGGCAAGCGGCGTCGCGGTAATCGTCAAGACCGTACCAACAGGAACCTCCTCGCCGCTTGTTATCGGGACACCATTCCGCGTAACGGACAGCGTTCCGCCCGCATTTGTTATTAACGTGACAGGATGGGACGGAACGGAGAATGTCGCGGCAATATCCGTCACGCTGTCTACCACGAATGACGCGCCGCTCACGAACCGCTCGCCGTTCACGGTAAGTGTTGCTATGAAATAATTTATGGCAGGAACCGCGGTGACCGTCAAAACCGTACCCACAGGAACTGTCTCGCCGCTCGTTATCGGGCCGTTGACCGACGTAACGGAGAGCGCTCCGCCCGCGTTTGCGGTGAACGTTACAGGCGCGGCGAACACCGCGGCAACCACCACCGGACCGTTCACCGTATACGTCTCGCCGCTTTCGAACGGCAGACCGTTCACGGTAAGCGTTGACAGGGTGTAGCGGTCAAACGGCGTCGCGGTGATAGTCAAGGCAGTGCCTGCGGGAACTTCCGTGCCGCTCTCTATCGGGCCGTCAGCCGACGTAACGGACAGCGTCCCGCCTGCGCTTGCTCTTAACATGACAGTATGGGGCGGAACAAAGAATGCCGCGGCAATATCCACCGCGCCGTCTACCACGAATGTCGCGCCGCTCATAAACGGCTCGCCGTTCACGGTAAGCTCCGACAGAACGTAGCCGGTAAGCCGCGTTGCGGTAATTGTCAAAACAGTACCCACAGGAACCATCGCGCCGCTCGTTATCGTGTCGCCATCCGACGTTACGGACAGTGCGCCGCCCTCGCCTGCGGTGAACGTTACAGGCGCGGCGAACGTCGCGGCAATCACCGCCATAGCGTTCACCGTATGCGTCGTGCCGCTCTCGAACGGCTCGCCGTTCACGGTAAGCGTCGACAGGGCGTAACCGTCAAGCGGCGTTGCGGTAATAGTCAAGACTGTGCCCGCGGGAACTTCCGTGCCGCTTTCTATCGAAACGCCAGCCGACGTAACGGACAGCGTTCCGCC
Organism: Chitinispirillales bacterium; assembly: GCA_031281225.1. Taxonomy (GTDB): domain Bacteria; phylum Fibrobacterota; class Chitinivibrionia; order Chitinivibrionales; family Chitinispirillaceae; genus GUT77. The sequence continues at coordinate 1,800 of JAITFQ010000151.1, read as the reverse complement.
CTCGCCTGATACGAACGCGACAGGATATGGCGCTGGGAGGATGCGGGTTTTTTCATATCCGGCTATGAGCCCTCCGTCGGTCAGATAGCCTAAAGCGCCGTCGACAGAGCTTTCGGCTCTCAGCGTGAGCAGGCCGTCGGCGAACACGAAAGCGTATCGGACGTTCCCGACATCGGGAGAGTAGGTGATGTAGAGGGTATTACCCATCGTGGACCATCTGACCTGGGTATACCGGCTCCATGATGCCTCCGTTGCGGTGTACACAATAGCCGTGCCGTCGCGGTTGAAAGCTATGGCTCTCGTGGCTATGGGTTCACATTTTTGGCCCGCCGACGGCGCGGCGCACACGATTCCCCAAGCTTCTCCGCCGGCACAGATCAATTGCTCGTCCAGCTCCTCTTTTATCAACATATTGGTGTCACGGCATCCGGCGGCGGCAATCATCAGCATTACAGCGGCGGCAACCGAGAACGCGGCATTAACCACACCGCGGATTTTTTTACTTGTTGGCTTGTTCATAACAAAATTCTCCTTGCTCATCAAAAATTTTTACAGTCTTAGACTGTTTTGTTGTGACGGCAAAAGCCGATAATGTTAAATTTTCTAAATGCGTGACATACATCGTATCACGCAAATCTAAATTTTTAACTGTGACGGCAAAGCCGACAATGCTGGATTTTCTAAATACGTGAGATATATCGTATACTCACAATTAAAAATTTTCAGGACACACGAGTAGACGGCGTTGACACACATCGTATACTCACAATTAAAAACCCCAGCCAAATGTCATTCTGAAACGCGGGCCGCCTGTAACTGTCAGCATTTCAATCAGGTTGAGGTATTTTTTCATAGTGTCATCGATCTCCTGGGCGTCATTGCCCATAACATCAGGCCACGCGACGTTTCCGTCTACGACCCGATTGGTTAAGGATTTACCGAAGCCTATACCAAACAGGTAGCCGAGGGACATTTCCCATATAAAGTCGCCGCTTTTCAAGCCGTAGACCTTGCGCCACCCGGTCATTGGGCCGATGGACATATAGCCGATACTCGACGGCACGTTCAGCATCTCAACGGTTCTTTCTCTGTTCTCAATCGTGAAACTGCCGTCCGGTTCCCTGATGATGTAATCGCCGTCTTCAATGATATGGCTCTTTTTAACGCGCAGCCCCGCGCTCCCGAACCCGATTACGCCGTCTAGAAAAAACGCGCCCCCTTCGCGCAGATAGTAGCGGTTGTGAACTTCGACGCTCCAATTGTAATAGTTATAGTTGTAGAAAGAGTTCTCAATGCTTTCCACGCAATTACCGAGGTCGTCAACATTGATGCACACTTCGGGGCCCTGGCTCAAATCAAAGTCGATGTATCTATCCTCAATGTCTAACTTCATACCGAAGCCGGAATATGAGAACCTGCCCATCAGGGAGTAGTTCCTTATCATTGGGCGCTCGTATTGCAACGCGAAACCAAAACCGGATGACCTTATGCCGACGATATCGGCTTCCCCTCTTGAGCGCAGCAACGTTTCGCTTCCGATATGGCCGTCGTCCACTTCCATATTGAGCTGTTTATTGAGTTGCTTCCTGACCATATTGGACCCGAGGATGGCGCCCAATGTGATGTCGGTGATGGTAAAGCCGGGGGAGAAAGTAACGAAATTCTTCGCTGTTGTCGTCCCGTTATGAATGTTTGGTTTTACTAGACTGTCTTGGCCGTCTTGCGCCGCTGCGGTAGTAAGAAGCGTCACAGACAGAAGTGCGAGTATCTTCCTCGTCATTTGTGATTCCCCCTATCGTG
>JAITFQ010000057.1 GCA_031281225.1 Chitinispirillales bacterium | reverse complement strand
TTCATGCTGAATGCGTTTCTTAGGGGCGCGTCGGGCACGGCGATCATCGTACCGAGGGCGCCGGGGATGTCGGGGTTCAGGTTTTGCCACTGGAGACCGTACTGGTTCAACTTGTCCATGCTGACCTCAATGAGCCTCGTTTCAAGCAGCACTAGGATGTGCGGTTTGTCGATTGCCCTGACGATTCGCTCAATCTCCATTATCACGCGGGGGCTGGTGTAGCAGATGAGGCGGTTACCGCCCCTGTCAACCTGTATGTTTGTCGTCAGGTTGCTCAGAGCCTGCGCGACCTCTTCGGCCTTCGCGTACCTCAGTTCCACAACGTAGGACGAAAGCCCCACATCCTCCCGCAACTTTTCCGGTTCGGCAATCAGAATTGAGTTGCCGATAATCTCATACGACAGGCCCGACGCCCTGACGAGCAGGTTGATTGCTTCATCAAGCGGCGTGTTGTTGAGGATTATGGTGATCTTTTCACGGGTCACGCCTTCGCCGACCACAAAGTTCATCCCCGAACGGTCGGCAAGCACGCGCAGCACTTCCGATAAACTCGCTTCCCTTGCCGTCAGGGTAATGGGCGCTTTCAGGGACGGATTGAGGTTGCCCGACACTATCGGCGAGTTTGAGTTTGCGGCGGCCGGTTGGGTGAATAGCGTGGCCTGCGCGATGAACAGCGCACATGCCGCGCTTAAAAAAAACTTGGACTTCTTCAAAAGAACCTCCTTCTAAGGTATATGCTAAATTGTTTTTATTTGCGTTAATCGTTTTGGACAGTCACAGACCGCCCGTGTTATCTCGGAATCCTCGTGTTTCCGCCCATGATATTGTAAATAAAACGCTCGCGCGCGTTTTCCATGAATATCTCGTCGTGCGTAATTCTCGTCACACGCCTGTCCACGACCCTGTCGCCGACGTCAACCGATAGCGAGCGGCTGCCGTCCATCACCACGGCAGTGTATGTGCCGCGCGTGTTGTCGAAGATTATGGCCGTCAGACGTACGGGATCCGGTTCCTCCATTACCTGCACGGGGGCGACTACTACCTCCTGCGCTATCGGCGTGGTGCGCCTCGATATCACCGTTCTTTGGGTGATCACAGGCCGCGCCGCTACCGTGCGCCTTGTTCCGGTCATTGGGTCCCTGTTGCCGGCGAAACCGAAGCTCGCGCGTTCGGCGAGTATGTCTTCAAGCCGGCTCACCATTTCGAGGAGCATTACGTCGTAGCCGTCCGACGCCTTGTGCGCCTTGTCTACGGTTGCGTGAAACGACCTGCTCTGGCTGTCAATCCGGTACAACAAAAAGCCGCTTAAAACCAACGCGATGAGAGAGGCGTAGACTAAAAGCGAATATTTAGTCATGAATGAGTTGCTGGGATCTTTTTTCTTTACCATGGTTTTCTGCCCTTACCCTTTCTGAACTCTGTAGGTATTAATCCTCATCTTTACCCGTATATCCTTGTTTTCGGTACTGTGGTTGTTTCTTCCACGTGTCTTGCCGACGTCGCGCTCCCCAATAAGGTCTACATCAAAGGACTCTATGGTCACTATCCGGCGGTTATTTTCAAATTTCGCGCATAGTTCGCCGAATCTGAAAAAATCGCCCTCAATCTCCACATCGTAACCGAAAGTCGTCACCCTGCCGTTCGTCACCGGTGTGATTGGCTTTACCGACACCAATTTCAGCTTTAGGTCGCTGACGCAGGTGGTTATGAACTGGAAAAACTGCGTTTCATGGTCTACCGTGTCCGGCTGGCCGGGGAAGTCCATGTTGTTGAATATCAGTTCGCGCACATGGTTGAGCCTCTCCTGAACGATCGTGGCTGTGACCAGCTTGTTCGAAACGGCCACCCGCTCCTTCTCAATCTTCACAAATTCCTGTTTGAATTTGGGCATGTGAATGCGGTCGAACGCCACGGCCGCTATGAACGCCACCACCACGGTCAAAAGAATCAGCGACGCGGCAGTATTTTTCTTTTTTATCTCCTTCATCTTCTCGCTGTCCCCTTTCTCAAAGAAGCGTACTCAAAATTGATGCGCTCACGCAGTTCCCGCGCTGCGCCGTCCTCCTCGTCCTGCCTTACGGTCGATCTCAAAAAAGTCTGGCCGAAAACCTCGGAATAGTTGGGGTCGGCGCGCAGATTGTTCAGATACTCGTCGAGCTCCAAAAGCTGTTCTTGCGCTTCGGTGATGTACCCAAACCCCTGAACCGTAAAAGTCCCGCTCCGTTCGGAAAACCCAAACTTCGTAATCCAATAGGATATTGGCTCTTTCTCCGGCAAATATTTTGTCATCGCTTCCAGTATACGGGTCCAGTACACCCGCTTCGACAAAAGTTCGTTCAAAAGCTCAATGTCGCTCTTGTCGATAACTGTCTGCTCCGCCTGATAGTTGCGGTACTCCGCCTCAAGCCGCCTGAGCTTCTGCCGCTCGCGCGTGATCTCCCGCTGCATTTTCACCACCTGATCGTAGGTGTAGTAGCCGGCGCCGCCCAAAATGCCGAAACAGGCCATGATGAGCAACACCAAATTCACCCGATGCTTCACGGACCGCCGCTCAGCTATTCGAATGGATTTTACAAGATTCATCTTGTACTTTATCATTGTATCAACAACCCTCCTCCGTTTAGTTACGTTTTTTGTATACTGCCGTGTCTATGCTGCCGTGCAAAGTGGGCGAACACCGTTTGCCCCTACAAGACATTTTTTGCGTTTATACGTTCGCGCCCGATGCCTGCATCGCCAGGCCTATTGCCAAATCATACTTCCCGGCTCTCGGCGGCCGGACCGCGTGAACCAGTTGGGCAGTCTGAATTGTTTGAACATCGTAACCCATCTTCTTGCCTAGGGCGTCAAACGCCGAATGCGCCGAATGCAGCCCCAAGACCGTTATAGTCGAGACGTTGCCGCAGGAATAAGTGTTCTTGTAATAGGTTATCGACTTTGTTATTTCGCTCGCCAAAATGTTCATCTGCAAAATAACGTCCTGGCTAATCTCATCCGCCGTGCCCGCCGGAGCCGCGCTGCTTATCACCTCGCCGATACTGAACGCGAACGTACGGTTAAAAAACGGACAGCGATGACCGTCTATTATAAGCGTGCACACGTTCGGAGCAATGTGAAGGATAACATGCGTCTCGTCGGAAGGAACGACCTCCTTCCTGGTAACCCAAAAAGCATTCGCGATTGATGTTGGCAAAATGTCCACATGATGGGGCTTCAAACCCGCCCTGTCATAACTCTGAATATGCTTGGCAATATACGAATTAGCCGCCGCCGCAACAACCACCGGAACACCCTGGTCAACCGGCTGATTAGGGCCAACAGGCAAAAACTGATAATCGAAAGTCGCAACCGACGCCTCAAAAGGCATGCTCTTGCGCAACTCCAACTTCAACATACCCGCCATCTCCGCGTCAGGCAGCTTGCGGACGTCCATCTGAATGGCGTAAGTCTGCTTGCCGGAAAGACAGGTGGAAATCTTGTCCGAAGCATGAACGCCCAACTTGGACTTGATCCTCTTCAAACCGGCGATAAGCTTAACATCCTCATAAAAATCACCCATCACCTCTTCCGCCGAAAGAAGCCGCCAGCGGGGGCGCGCACCCTTGCCCTTGCCCGGCTCAAGAAGAAGACGGGCCGCGCGGATAGAGCTGTTATCCTGGTCGAAACCGACAAATGTTTGTTTTTTTGACATTTTTTCTTTCCTTTACTCCCGCTTTCACTTGTAAATGCTATTTATATGCAAAACGTTTGTTTACCACCTACCACATACTATCCGCTAAATACAGTATGGCTTAGGAACACGGCTGCCCTCTTGCACAGTTTCGCTCCGCCCAGTTGGTTAGAAGCCTGTTACTGCCGCCGCTGCCGCCCTCGCCCCCATCGCCCATGTCAACGCAAACGCTTGGATTGTCTGCTTCACAGACGAGAACGATGACGCCGGGGGCGTTGAGCATGCGGGTGTCGTGAAATACGCGTATCAATCCCTCATTGCTCATGTTATTGGTCTGATCCCACCAGTAACGAGAACTCAACGCGCCGTAAATGTTTATGCTACCATCATTAATATGGCTGGTCGAAGGCGGTATTATAGTGCCGCTGGGTGCCAACATTTGCGCGGTTATTATATGCCTCCTGTTTCGTTCATTATTACTATTAAAGTTAAAACGGATGTCGCCGTTTGCAGAGTAGAACGCTAAAATGTCAGTCCTTTCAGTTCCGATTCCAAAATTTCCTGCCCTATGTGCGTTGGCGTAGGCATCCGCTGCTACCGCATTGTCACGATTTGGCAGGGATGGAGATGTCGGTAAAGTATAATTATCGTAAGTAAGGAAAACATTGCCGGCAGCGGTCGCGGTGGGAAAATTAGGGTTAGTGGTAGTCTGATTGCCGCGAAAGTTGAAAACTATGTCTCTACTCGCGCGCACAGTAACCCTGCCGTTCATAATACCGTCTCTCACATTTAGCGGAAGTGCCCCGAAATCCGCGTTAATAATCAGTTCCCTATCGTTAGGTATGGTTTGGAAAAATGGTACCCACAGGTTAGACTCGGTCTGTTGGAAGAAAGTGTAACAACTCGTACCGGTAGGGCAAGGCGTAGTAATATTGGTAGCAGCCGTCATACTTGTCGGCGAACTAGCACTCCCATCAACCCCGAATTTCAAAAAAGAGTTGTCCGCGAAACTGGCTCCTGCCGGTACCGGAAGGTTCTGCCACCGAGTTACACTCCCGTCGACTTGACTCTCGGTAGTGAATGTTGTGATATATATCCTGTTGACCACTTGATAAGAATTTCGGAATACCCCGTCAAGCGAATTTGCTCTGCCAGGACCACCGGGAAACTCATTACGTATCTCTAGCCCCGTCATGTAGTTATTGCCGTCCCGCGGACCCACACCGTAGTTTCCTGTCCGAGGCGGTGAAGTATTGTTTAAGGTAACGCGATTGAGAAATACCGGAAAGTCGCTGTTATCCAAAAAAAGTGAAGTATTGAAATGTATTGGTCCGTCAAACACGGTAGTACGTCTAAAAGCCACGCTTCCCGTACCCTGATCAATAGACACCGCCCTCCCTCCACTCGCCGGCGGATTCCCCTGCGCCTGCCACTCCAACTCCTTATCATACCCCAACTCATCAACCACCGCTCTCGACACGATGCTTACCGGGCCCTCATCAGGCACGGCTATGGTTACGGTGACGCCTATCCCGTCGTGTGTCAATGTGATAGGGGCGGTATTCCCGGGTCTTCCCCAGTCGTTATTCCAGCGGTGATGAGTTGCCATAAGCAGACCGGCTTCTGCCGCCAAATACGCCCTCGCGTCGTTGTGCGCGTCAACCTCGAGGTTGACCGTGTTACGCGAAGCGCCCATAAGCCCCGCCGCGGCGATGGCTAATATGGAACTGAACACCACAACGCCTACTAGAGCCGAGCCGCTATTCGCTCGGAGCATTTTTTTCAAAATCACAGTCTGCATCGGAATACTCCTCCTTCGAAGGTAAGGTGAAAAGCGTTCCCATTTATAACTTCTCTAAAAGTAACATTCACCACATCAAGCCGGTTACGCCATGTACCGATAGTAAAAATATTATTGTGGTTATGCCCCGGCCCATCCTCATTGCACAGTTGTATAACTCGCCCGTCTATGGTGAAAGGTCGCCATTCCGCGTTCACAAATTCTTCAATAATACCGTTTTCAAATCTGTAAGCGTTCAAAACGTTTCCGTTTGCGTTGAAGAGAACGATTCTTTCCGTTTCCAACATGTCAAGTTCCTCGTCAAGTGCGCAGCCCGGAAAGTCGCCCGCAGCAAAAAAATCGGGATAGATACAACTTGATTCACGCACCCGCCGTCCGATTTCTTCCACAAACGCGTCGCTTATTCTTTGCATTCGCATAAACGCGGTGGTTTCCCGCGAAGATTCCGTATACATCATGAACAGCGCGAACACTCCCAAAGCAAGTATTGCGAGCAATACTGCGACGACTATTACCTCGATGAGCGTAAAGCCTTTTTTGTTCATTTTTCTCATCGTAGGTCCACCAATCGCTTGACCAAAGTTATGCATTCATCTCCTGTGTTTAATTCCAGCCAGCAGACCTCTATGGTAATACGGTGCGCTGGAACGTTAATGCTGGCATTGGGTATGGCGGCCTCGGCGTCAATTCTGATATTCATGTTTCCCATAAAGTCATTGCCGTTATCTCTTACTTCAATAACCACCGGTATAGGCTCATCAGTTTCAAACGGGAGGTCGCCCACATCAACGGTAATAATACCTCCGCCAGGTGTATTAATCACGTAAAATTCGTCATGGAACATATTGTAGGCAAACGACGCTTCAAATACGTTCACAATATGCGCCCGCGCCTGTCTCCTGTGGTGGTCGGTAATTTGTAAATCCGTACTTGTTCGCACCACTGCGACGATAGCAATTACCGCAATCAGCATTATCACCGCCGCCACCACCAGTTCCACCAGCGTGACCCCGCGGTTATTCCCGAGTTTTTTATGTATTTTTTTCATAATCATAGTCCTGTCATATTTTTCTGCATTATTCCCTACGGCTTGTTTTGCAAGCGTGTTCAACTCCTCTTCCGTTTTGGCGTCCTTTCAACTTCGTCCACCGTCATCCCCACCAATTCGGCAATTTGTGTACTGTTCCACCCTTTAGCTTTCATAATCGCTATAATTTCGGCTTTACCCTCTGCCTTGCCTTCCGTTCTACCTACCGCTATGCCCTCTGTTTTACCTACTGCTATGCCCTCCGCCAAACTTTCCGCTCTAATGCCTTTTTTGAGGTAGTACTCCGCGATTTCGGCCTTTATCAGCATGTCTTCCATGTACTGTCTTTCCTCGCTCGCGTTTACCCTTACCAGTTTGTGCACCGCTTTTTTAAGCGCCGGGGCTTGTTTTGCAAGCATATTCAGTTCCTCCTCTGTTTTGGCGGATAGAAATTTTACCCATAGTTCTTTCATGCCGTTGCCGGCGTTTTTCGGCAGTTTCGGCAATTCTATAAAGTTTATTTCAAAAACCTCGGCGTTTGGCATCTCCGCGTTGGTTTTTACGTTTTTCATCCGAAAGCGGTTGTGAAAGCCCTCTTCATCAGTAATATAATTAAAGTCCAGGACGTTAATCGCTATTACCGGATATATTTCGTTACGCTTTTTGCCCCGTTTCAGCCCGCCGGCCATCAGCCGCGACAGGTTGTGCAGGCTTCGCTTGCCCATATCGTATTCATTACCGACCTGCATCTCCACATTGACGATGCTTTTATCCGCCAGTTTTATCTTAATGTCGAGACGTACCTGCTTATCCTCGCTGCTTTTTACCGGCAGTTCCGGGTTCATCACGCGGAGGTCGCTTGCCAGTATATCCATGTCGAGAACGCTTGACAGGAAGGACGCCAGAGGCGTCAGGTCTTCGTCAACGAACACCGCTTTGAACATACGGTCATATTTGGGCGGAATGAGCTTCGTTCCGCGGTAGTCAATGGTTTCTATGGGTATAGGCATACACGTCTACCTCCGTTTAGCGGGCGGTTTTTTGCCGCCGGCCGGTAAGATCGGTTGAGAATCGCGATGTCGAAAAAAACATGGTACATGGGTATCGTCCATTTTTTATTGATTACCGTGGTAATCGGTGTTTCAAAGAGCGCTTGCGGACGCGGTGCGTCCGTAAGAATTTACGTTACAGCAATTATTCAAAACATCATCCGCTAACCATTACCGCGGTCTGAACCGCGCTCCCCTTATTATATCAGGACTAGACCTATCTTGAACAGTTATAGAGTCACCCCAGGTAGTCAGCCCAGTTGCACTCGGCCCCCTCACAATTCGAACAGTATGCTTGGTTGAATCAAAATGGATATTAAGCGGAACGGT
>JAITFQ010000025.1 GCA_031281225.1 Chitinispirillales bacterium | reverse complement strand
TTCACGAACTCCGTCAACAAATCTCCCGTAAAGCATACGAACGGCAGGAAATAGCAAACGCCGGACTGTCGAAAGAATCCGCCGTGCCATTTAATGTCTTCAAAGACCCGTATCTCCTCGACCTGTTTGGACTCAAAGAAAACTATGTCGAGGCGGATTTGGAAAAAGCGATACTCACGGAACTTGAAGCGTTTTTGCTTGAATTCGGTCACGGGTTTACTTTTGTTGAGCGTCAAAAACGCATGATTATAGACGGTGAGGATATAGTCCTCGACCTGCTGTTTTATCACAGGATATTAAAGCGGCTTGTGGCGGTTGAATTGAAACTCGGTGTTTTCAAGGCGGCCTATAAGGGACAAATGGAACTGTATCTGAAATGGCTTGACAAATATGAGCGTCAGGAAGGGGAGGGCGCTCCGATTGGAATAATTCTATGCGCGACCGCGAGCCGCGAAAAAATAGAACTTCTCGAAATGGATAAGGCCGGTATCGCCGTAGCGGAGTACTGGACACACCTGCCGCCCAAAGCCGAACTTGAAGCGAAAATCAAGGCACTGCTCATCGAAGCGCGGGAACGCCTCGAACGCCGCAAGTCGTTTCCCAAAGGGGAACTTTTCAAAAAGATTGATTATTTTTATGAATCGAAAGACGATTAAGCGGTAATCGTTCCCCAAAATTTCTGTCCGGCATTACCCGCGCCCCCCGAACCGTGAAAGTTCGGGGGTTTGTCTTGCGGGCGGTTGATGTTTTTCAATACTTCAATTTTTAACGCACCGCACCGAATGCAGAACCCCTCCTGTATATGAACTGCCCCTCTGCGCAAAGTCGCCGTTTGAGCCCATGCTCCATGTCCGGGCACTGTAAGAAAAGTCATTCGTAGAAGTCCACCAGTCGCCATTAGTTCGCCTATTATCACAGTGCGATAAACTTGATCGTCACGAGGATCGCAGAAGGAGCCGTAGCGTATGTTCGGATTAAAATGATTGCCGTTCGGCCTCAGAATTATATCCTGCGTGGGATTCACATTTTCAACGACGTTAAATTGGTACGTGGAGTCGATAAACTTTTCCGCCGAGACGGTTATCGTCCAATTCTCGAAAGCGTTAGCCGCGGCCTGTCTTGATAAAGCCGTTGTCGTTGGCAAGACAGCGGGAGAATAATCGTTTCCTCTGAACGCGATGTTGATATTAAGATTCCCGCCGCGATGGGTCAGGCGGTTTGAGACGGTTTGTCCGTTTGTTCCCATGATTGATATCAAGTATACCCCAGCCACAAGATTTGGGCGCGATATGCTTTTTGCCGTTTGTGATACGTTCGCGTCAGCATTGGTGCGCAAAATACGCCTGCCGTTTATTGTATATAGTGATACCTCCGCGTTTTGGTAAGCCTGAGCCGGCAAGTTGACGGAGACCATCCCCCGTTGATTATAAGTGATTATCGGAGCGTTACCCGGCGCGTTTTGCGGCCTGTGCCTCACGTTTGTTGTGCTTCCGAGAGGGATTTTCAGCGTATCTTCCATATTGGCGGATACGTTTATTGACACGGTCTCCGCACCCTCCCGCTCCGCCTTGACGACAGCGTCCACGTTTACGATAAACGGTAGATATGCGGTATCCGCCCCATGCGCAAATGCCGTCTGCGCCATCCCCATTACGCCGATTGTCATCGTCGCCGCTACTGTTAATTTGATGAATCTGCTCATAACTGAATCTCCCTTATATAATATAAACCCTTGAGACAATCAAAAGTGTTACTTTTTTTTAATTTTCCTGCCGGAGAAAAAAAATGAAAAAATATAGCAAAATCGCCGCCGTTTGTATTATATTTATATTGATATGTTGTCCAAAAAGGAAAGGGGAAGCCAGATTATGGAAGAACGCACCGTAGTTTCATTTGATTACGCAATAAAGTACCTATTGCGCGACAAGGCTGATTTTGTCATTCTCAGCGGCTTTCTGAGCGAGCTTCTCGGGCGGAAGGTTGTGGTACAGGCTATTCTTGAAAGCGAGTGCAATAAAGTTGATAAGGATGAAAAAACCAATCGGACAGACCTGAAAGCGCAGATAGACGACGGGGAGATAGCGGTTTTTGAGATACAGTTTTACGATGAGGCGGACTTTTTCAGCAGGGTGCTGTACGGCATCGCTAGAGCCATTATTGAGCAGGTGCCGGTGGGTGCGAAGCTGTATGATGTCAAGAAGGTTTACTCAGTCAATATCGCGTACTACGATCTCGGCGCTACACGCGAGTATCTGTTTAACGGCAAGTTCGACGGTTTCAGAGGCGTCAATTTCACCGACGAAATAATCCCGTTCGCGCAGACGCTCGACATTGAAACGGGCAAAGGCCCCAAAGCCTATATCCACCCCGAATATTATCTTATTTTGCCAAACATGTTTGACGAGAAGATGCGTAACCGTTTTGACGAGTGGGTCTACGTTCTCAAAAAATCCGCCGTCCGCAGCGATTTTGTCGCGGCGGGGATGGAAGAGGTCAAGCTGAAATTAGACCTGCTGAATATGCAAAGCAGCGAAAGAAAAGTTTATGAAAAATATCTGCGAAACATATCGAGCTACTACAGCGCACTCCATACGGCAACGGTGAAAGGTCGGGAGGAAGGTCGGGAGGAGGGAGAAAAACGAAAAGCGCGGGAAATTGCCGAAAATCTGAAAAATATCGGAATCCCAACCCCGCAAATTATCAAAGCGACAGGGTTGACGGCAAAAGAGATAGAAAATATGTAAGGGCGGCCAAAAACGGCCGCCCGAAATACCCGGAAGATTAACGAACACCAACAACCACCGACCCCCGCTCACTCTTACCGCTCCTTTTTTAATATAAAATTACTGTTAATCTACAGCCATGATACACTCAAATTCACCCCAAATATTGGCGGATTTATAGGCGTCGATACTTCCTTCGGGGACGTAGAGACAGACGTTTGTTTTATCTACCCTTTGGAAAATTTCCCAATATTCAATCGGAATCGGGTCGGGCGATAAAGCGATAATGGAAGTCAAGCCGGTGCAACCCCAAAACGCGCTCAGCCCTATTGATGTCACGCTGCTCGGAAGGGTTACGGAAGTCAGGCCGGTACACCCCTGAAACGTACTCATCCCTATTGACGTCACACTGCTCGGAATTGTTACGGAAGTCAGGTTGGCGTGACCGTAAAACGCTGCATTTCCGATTGAAGTCACGCCGTCTTCAATAACCACATTGATAATGGAGTCCCGAACTTCATTCCAAAGAATACCGGCAGGCGCCGACCAGAAATTTATCATCGGCCCCGTCCCGCTGACTGTAAGCGTTCCGTCGTTAAATGTTGCGATAACAGCGGCGCTGTCTGCCCCAATGCCGGCGTTCCACGACCGTGTGAAAATTGGCGCCTCGCTTTGCACACAGCGCAACGGGAAGCCAATGGCCTTGTTGTACCAACCCATGCCCATCTCGGTGGACTCGCCCACGTACCGACCCAGCGCGGACACAGTACTCGAGTTCTCCGTGGTGCTCCACCAGTAGCCGAAGGAGCCGGCATTTTCGAAACTGCCATCAGCGCGGCGGCCGCCGCCCGGCAGGGCCGAAAAACCGTGAACATCAGTACCATTATTACCATTATTCCAACCGGACGCAGACTTCAACTGAGTACCACTAAGGGAACCAACAAAACTAATTAAGGCAGACCACTCATCACGGCCGGGAACATGCCAACCGGCAGGACAAATACCACGAACACCACTGGGATTGGACGAAGAACTCGACGCACCGTTCATAACAGCAGACCAATCATAAAGACGGCCGTAAGTGTCGCAGTGGGCCGGATCATTATCATAACATGCTCCAAGATTGCCATCTGCGCCCGCGTAGTGCAGGTTTTCCGCCATCCACGTCTGCTCGCCTATTTGAACGGTACGATAGCACCTGTCGTCCCTGTCGTCGACAAACGAACCGTATTCTATATCGTCGTTGAAGTGGCCGTGACCATCGCTGCCGCAGGTCGGAATAACCTCGTGCAGCTCAAAATTGGCTCTGATCGTCGCGTTCCATCCCAAGGTGACGATTGTGTTTGCGTCGTTTGCGTCGTCAAACAGGGCGTGCCCGCTCGTCAGCGTCCAGTTGACGAACCTGTATCCGCCGGCTGCCGCGGCCGTTATATTGACCGGCGTCTCCTCAGTAATGCCTGATTGCGATTCCGGCGTGACCGTGCCGCCGGTTACCGGATACCACTCGACTGTGAGAGTATATTCCACGGAGATATTATTGCCGTTGAACCCGCCGCGATCGCAGCCGGAAAACATGAAAAGCGCCGCCGCCGCGGCAAACGCCTTTACTAACGAAAAATTCAATTTCATCCGATCCATCCTTTCCAAATCAATAAAAAATGTTAATCTGCTGAGCGGCTATACTGTAATAACAGTTGAGTGATACAAAAGTGTTACTTTTTTTAAAAAATTTTAAAAAAATCCCCTTGTCATAATTTCCCGCTCAAAACGCGAATCCGGCGCTAATGCCGAAAGTATACGCTGCGGCGTTTGTGACACCTTTGTTTTCGGCGCTGTTTTCTTTTTCGCTCCAAAAATACCGGCCATACGTCAAGCGTACATTGGCCCCTATTACAAACGCCCCCGACCTCCATTCCGTTCCGCCTTGAACGCCAAAATCAATGCCCGGGCCGGTGATTCGGAGGGGCATGGGTTCATCGTTGTAAACAGGATTCAAGTCAAACGCGTAGTAACCCAATACAACGCCCGGCCCGCCGTAGATACCGAAATTTCTGCTTCCGGCGTGCCATTCGAGAAAGCCGGCAAAGTGAAACGCGTCTGACTTATAATCGTGATTCACGGTAACAATCGCGCCGGAAAGCGAATTTTCACCGCTTCCGGACATTTTCCCCAATCCCATATAACCGTGAAAGCGCTTAGTCAAACCTAATCTCAAATACGCTTCGTAAACAAAGCGGCCATCGTTGCCAATGCCGGCCTGTATGCCCAAAGAGCGTCCGGATTGCGTTGCGCTTGTGTCTTGCGGCAGTTCCGCGAGCGATTCCTCCGTCTCCTCAATCCCGATTTCATGTTCTTCGACGGTTTCCTGTTGAGGTTCCGCCTCCTCTATCCGAACTTCCCGCTCCTCGTCAGTTTCCTCAATCTTTATTATATGCTCCTCTGTCTCCGTAGTGTCCGTGTTCTCCGGCGCGAGTCTGTCGGCCGTGCCGCCTGTTTTCCGCCTGATTTCACGGTTCGGAAGCGGCGGTACCGGTGTCGTTGCCGCGTCGTTCGGTGTTGGGTCGATTATTGTCATTTCCGTTGATAACAGTGTATCCGGCTCCGGCAACAATGTATCCGCCGCTATCCCGCCATTATCGCGGCTTTCGTATCCGTAGCCCGCCGTGTCATTCCGCGTCGGGCCGGTTGTTATTATCACGGCGACGGTGGCAATTACCGCTGTGCAGGTAAAAGCCGGGATAATCCATTGCGGAATGCCGTTTTGGCCTAATTGCCGTAGGGACTCGCCTGCCGCCGGCGCGTGTTTTGTCTGTACCGTTGTATTGATATTACCGCCGCTGCCGGCGTTCCCGGCGGCCTGACCTTCGATTTTCGCGAGCATTGCTTCCGGCGGATACATTTCCAAAATCTCGGCGTTACTTGCCCGCAACTTGTCGATCCGCCCGCGCAGATTGCTATCGCTCTGTTCAAGCGCGGCGATGCGTTTCAGCTCTTTTGCCGGCAATCCGCCCAACAAATAGCGTTCCAATTTCCAGTTTGGGACATGATTTTTACTCATACGTCCTCCAACTCCACTAACGTTTCCCGCAAGGCCCGCAATCGTTTGCGCACCCCGCTGACGGACATTTTTACTTCTCGCGCGGTTTCTTTGAGAGTCATCCCATCGAGAAAATGCAATACCGCGATTATGCGGCTCGATTCAGGATGCTTGTCGAAGAGCTTGCGCAAAACGCCGCGGTTCATATATCGCTCCTCGACGTCGTCCGACGACACAATCCGCTCCAAAAGCGCTTCTCCGTCCAGCGCCCTGGTTTGGTTTGCGTGGTTGTAAATTACGTTCAGGCACCGATTTGTCGCCATCCGCCAAAGCAGGCGCGTCAGGTGTTCGGCGTTTGTCGGCGCCTGTTGTTCAAGGATTTTGACGAATACCTCCTGAGCGGCGTCAGCGGCCGCGTCGGCGTCGCCGAGCATTTGACGGCAACGCCTAAAAACCATCGGCCAATATTTCCTGAAAACAACTTCCTTATCCACGCGTCGAATACCTGCCGCTCCATTTGTGTATATACTATAATAACAGTTGAGTGATACAAAAGTGTCACCGGAAAGTTAAAAATAATTTTTTATTGGCCCCTACCCCTCCTAATATACGCGGGGGCGGCCAAAAACGGCCGCCCAAAATACACAAAAAAATCAACGAACCCCAACAACCACCGACACCCGCTCACTCTTGCCGTCGACGGTTGTCAACACACCATGTTACCATAAAGATGAGGCGGAACGGTCGACAAAACGGTAACGGAAGTCAGGTTTTTGCAAAAGTAAAACGCATAGTTCGCTATCCATTTCACACTATCGCCAATAATTACGGAAGTCAGGCCGGAATTCTGAAACGCACCCAATCCGATAAATTCCACACTATTGGGAATAATTACGGAAGTAAGGGCAGAGGAAGCCATAAACGCACGGAGGTTGATCATAGTTACGCTGTTAGCAATGGTCACAGAAGTCAAATTGGCGAAATCGGGAAACGCAAGGGACCCGATTATGGTCACGCCATCCTCAATAATTATCGTATTAATCTGATTCCTGATCAAGCCCCACGGAGGACCGATTCCTTCATAATCTCTCATCGCCCCCGTTCCGCTGACGGTAAGCGTCCCTGCACTCAGCGTTGCGATAACATTGGCGCTGTCAGCCCCAACGCCGACCTCCCATGTCTGCGCCCCCGCCGCCCCCGCCCAGCACATCACCGCAACCGCCGCTGCGGCAGCCATTCTTTTTGCAAAAGCAAACGCCATCTTCATAAAACCACCCCTTTTTGTTAATAAATAGTTGATAAAATGTTGATAATCCACAGGTCTTCCCCGATACGCCCGGAGTCCCTCTATACTATAACAACCATTGAGGCAATCAAAAGTGTTACTTTTTTTTAAAATAAATTTCCCGTCGCCATTTTTCATCCCATGACATTTTTTTGATTTTAATCTCCGGCGGGTAGTATATTATGGGTATAGACAGACCCTAATCACTCAAACAGATTGTAACTGTAGCCGTCTAGCAAAATCGCTGCCGCTTGTATTATATTTATACTGACCTGAAAGCGCAGATAGACGACGGCGAGATAGCGGTTTTTGAGATACAGTTTTTTGGCGCAGCGGGGATGGAAGAGGTCAAGCCAAAATTAGACCTGCTGAATATGCAGAGCGGCGAACGATAATCCATGCGCATTCCTACCTTTTGCGCCGCAAAAAACCCGTAGGCTCAAAAATCGTTCGGACAAAATTCCGCATGGCCTCGTTCCAGTTGGCTTCGGTGGCCTCCTCGCGGATGATGGGGAGGGTTGTTTTTACCCGGCCGTAGGATATCGGCTTAAACTCCCGGTTGTCCCACAGGACAAAACTGCCAATGTAGACCAAACGCCTCGAAACGGCGACATTTAGGCCAACTTCGGCGCGTTCGAGGAAATATGGATTTGTTTCGGTGCCTACACGTATCTGGCACATAAAAAGTACCAAAGCCGGGGTTACGCCGTCGTCAAACGTGAAGCGGGTGCCCAGTTCGGGAACCTGAACAGTGATGTCTTCCTCGGACGTTCTTACGACCTCCCGCGTGATTCGCAAATCGTGCCGGGCGTCGACCATAAACACGTTTGTGAGATCAACCTCCCTTGCGGCATCTCTGATGAAACCGTCGGTAAAATAGTTCCAGAGGGCTATTTCCGTCGGCAAATCTTCGGGAGGGTTTGTGAAACTTATTGACTTTTTCAGGTCGCCGAAATAGACGACGATGGGGGTATCAAGCACCATTACGGCCATATCGGCGTCTATGATAAACTGTTTTTTATGACCGGGCGCGACCACTATTTTTGTGGGTTTCGCCCCACCGCAGCCGGTTAACGCCAATGATG
Organism: Chitinispirillales bacterium; assembly: GCA_031281225.1. GTDB lineage: Bacteria > Fibrobacterota > Chitinivibrionia > Chitinivibrionales > Chitinispirillaceae > GUT77. The sequence continues at coordinate 4,305 of JAITFQ010000025.1, read as the reverse complement.
TAACGATGACCGCGGCAATGGCGGCCATCGTTAGTACGGCAGATGTTTTTTTCATAGTTTCGCAATCCAAACGGGCGGCAGGCTGCCGCCCCTACGGGTGATTAAAAAAACTCTTTATACAGGGCGTTGACGGCTTTGCTCTCGTCCGACGCGTCGATCCCGAAAATCATGCTGATCTCGCTGCTGCCCTGGTTCACCAACTTAATGTTTACCCCGGCACGCGACAGCGCGCCCGTGGCCTGGGAGAGCACGCCTACTTTTTGGACAAGCCCTTCGCCTACCACCGATACCAGCGCTATACCGAACTCGGTCTTGACCTCGTCGGGCACGAGCACTTCATCCATCGCGCGGATGATGTTGTTCACGGTTTCGGGTTTTAGCTGATCCTGATCAAGAATCACCGATATATTGTCGACCCCGGACGGGCAGTGCTCGTAAGAGAGGCCCATATCCTCGAATATTGACAACAACTTCCTGCCAAACCCCTTTTCGCGGTTCATCAGGAATTTTTGCAGCGTGAAACTGCAATACCCGCCGCCGGAAGCAACGCCGACAACGTCGCGCTCGCCGGGGAGGCGTTCGGAAACAATGAGCGTTCCCTTATTGTCAACATTATTTGTATTACGCAGCCTGATTGGTATCTTCTTCCTCATCACAGGCCGTACTGCTTCTTCGTGTAAGACGTTGAAACCAATGTACGAAAGCTCCCTCATCTCCTTATAGGTAAGCGCCGTAATCTGCGCAGGAGAATCGACCATGTGCGGGTGTGCGCTGAATATCCCGTCTACGTCCGTCCAGTTCTCGTACTCCGTGGCGTCCATAGCCTCCGCGAGTATCGCGCCGGTTAGGTCGGAGCCGCCGCGGCTGAACGTGGCCACATCGCCGTCGGCCGTGTAGCCGAAAAACCCGGGGAAAACCACAATCCCCTCCGCGCACAGCCCCTTTAATTTGGCGAGATTAACCGACGCCTCCGGCAGCGGCTGCGCGTCGCCGAAGATCGGGGTGACGAGGAGGCCGGCTTCCTTGGGGCAGACGTATTTTGCCTTGACGCCCAAAATGTTGAGGTACTCGGCAAAAATTTTGCAGTTGATATCCTCCCCCGCCGCCACGACTAAATCCCGATACTTGCCCGGGTGGTTCGTCGGCGACTTGACGCGCCCCTCTAGATCACCGAGCGCCCCGTCGATGACGCCCCGCGGCACGCCGAGCGGCTCGTAGATCGCGGCGAACCTCGCCTTGACCTCGCGTAGCGGCTCGGCGTAATCTTGCCTGTTGAGCGTCTTTGTCACGGCATCAATCAACAGATCGGTAACCTTAACGCTGAACTCCGGCGCCTTGCCGGGCGCGGAGAGAACGACACAGCGGCGGTTGGGGTCAAGCCGCACAATCTCCACCGTCTGCTTGATTTTTTGACTCGAAGCGACCGAACTGCCGCCAAACTTGCTAACGATTAAACCCATGTCAATACTCCAGTTACGTCGGCTGATTTAACAATGCTCGGAGGGTACCGCCGAATAGCCATCCCCCTGCCGTCCCCGTGCGTTCCCGGCATAATCCGCAACGCGTGGAGATAAATTATGTTTTTTTTGAATCCGCAATATTTTTCTGTTGAAAATGGCGCGGCTCAAAATATAGAATTACTATCAGGGCTAAAAATGTTCCAGCTACCCCTAAATATAAATCATGGGAACATGACGAGGGAATATGACTGCAAGCAATAGGGAATCATCCTCGACGCAATCTTCCGCCTACCGCATAATTGCGGACGACGGCTCCCTCGCGCTTTACCTCAAGGAGATTAGCAAGTACAAAGCCCTGCCCATTGAGGAGGAGGCCAAACTTGCCGGGCGTATACGCGGCGGGGACAGGCATGCGCTTGATAAACTTGTAAAATCAAACCTGCGGTTCGTGGTTAGTGTGAGCCGGAACTACCAAAATCAGGGCCTCCCCCTGATCGACCTGATAAACGAAGGAAATTTGGGCCTCATCCGCGCGGCCAAGCGGTTCGACGAGAAGAAAAATTTTAAATTCATATCTTACGCCGTATGGTGGATACGTCAGGCCATCCTCCAAGCCCTCGCCGAGCAGTCGCGCATAGTAAAGCTACCGCTGAACCGCGTTGGCGCGATACATAAAATCGGGATGGCGCAGAGCAAATTAGAGCAAAAATACAGCCGTAACCCAAATGTCGACGAAATCGCAAACGAACTCAACATTGATACGCATGACGTCCAGGAAGCGATCAAAATCGGCAACAGCCACTTCTCACTTGACGCCCCCCTGCAAAGCGGCGACGACTCAAAACTGCTTGATCTGCTACAAGACGAACGCGCCGAAAGCCCCGATCAGGGTGTTCTGAGCATATCGCTCCTCGCGGAAGTAGACACCGTTCTTGAGGCTCTCTCCGACAGGGAACGCGAGGTCGTAAAACTCTACTTCGGCATAGGCGAGGAGACCGCGTACACGCTGGAAGAGATAGGGATACGCTTCAACCTGACGCGCGAACGGGTCAGGCAGATAATGAAAAAGCGCTGAAACGCCTGAAACACAGTTCTAGAACCCGGCCCTTGAGCCTGTACAGAAAATACGACGGATAACCCGGGGTCGGGGGGAATGATAATCCACAAAACAATCCTGGCAGTCATTATCACCATAGTCCTCACCGCCGCGCCGGCCGCCCGTGCCGCCGGCGTTACCATGTTTCCCCCACCGCAAAAAAACATCAGCGCCGAGACGCTACCATATACCCAAATGCTCCACGCCGGCGCCGAAGAGGGCGTTTTTTACATGCGCGGGCGGTTTGCCACAGATTTTCATTTTCTCGGGTATAACCTTGACGGCGATGCCCCGCAAACCATTCTTTTCGGAATGAGCGCCGCCGCGCACGTAAACATACTCCCCACAAGCAGCATGAGATTCCCCATAGACAATTTCTACGCGACGCTCGCGCTGCACTTCTCTGGGACGATCAACCCCAAACTGTCATGGCGCCTCTACCCCATCCACCACGTATCCGCGCACCTCGCGGACGGATACCCCGATGATATAATGAAAGAAGACGTTCACGCCGTATCGTGCGAGATGACCCGCGGTGAAATTTACTACAGACCTTTCGGAGAAATTCTGGAACTCGGCGCCGGCGCCGGCTGGTACTACAACACCCACGCCCAGAAAAATCTAAAATACCGCGCCGACATATCAATACTGCTAACCCCTGCTATATCTACGTCAAACAACGCGCCAAATATCCAACTAAAACCTTTTGCCCTGCTGCGCCTGGAAAACGTCCTGCAAGAAAAGAATAACTTGGGCATAGACATCTCTGCCGGCGCTTTCTCCCTGAACCCCGCCGCAACCCGCGGCCTCGGCCTCTCCCTGCGCTACTTCAACCGCCTGCATAGCGGTTATTACTTTGAGCGGTATGAAAAGGGGTGGGGAGCGGAATTGATGTTTCTGTTTTGAACCCCGCCATCCCGCCCCGCAAGATATTTTAAAATTTTCCTTGCGCACCATTTAACCCATAAATTATATTAATGTCTTGATTTGGCCGTTTTCATTTGCCGAAGTGGCGGAATTGGTAGACGCACCGGACTCAAAATCCGGCGGTGGCAACACCATCCCGGTTCGACCCCGGGCTTCGGCACCAAAAATTTTTCTCTAAAAACGCGCTTGTATTGACTCCCCCCCATACAATTATGCTATATTTATAGTATGAGACGCGACCGGCTTATAATTCTACTCCAGCCTTACAAAAACAGGCTGATGCCCAAAAAGGAACTGGCGGATTCCATCGACCGATTCGCCAAAACCCTGCTCGACGTATGCGGGAAGTACCCGCGGCAAAAGTTTAACGTGGCTCTGCCGGGGTATATCCTCGAATCCATAGACCCGCTAATCGCCTCGTCGCTCAGGGATATTGCGAAGCGAGGGGGGATTGAGTGGCTCTGCATGGGGTATACGGAACCGTTTTTGAGCTTTTCGCCGCTTTGGCTAACGAGCGAAAACATTACGCTCGGGGTGAAAGTTTTTACGGAACTCACAGGGGAAGCGCCCATGGGGTTTGTCCCGCCGTTTTCCAACTGGGAACCGTCGCACATCGACCTGCTCAACAGCGCGGGGCTCAGGTACACGGCGCTTTCCAGCGTCCTTTTGGCCAAAAATGAAATTGAGGGCGCCGGATACCGGATTACGGAACATACGGGGAGTTCGATGGCGGTATTCCCGGCGCGGTCGTACCATACGCACAACGCGCCGCAAAGCATCGCCGACTGGGCGAGGGACACTTTCCCAAGCGCCGGCCCCGAT
>JAITFQ010000148.1 GCA_031281225.1 Chitinispirillales bacterium | reverse complement strand
CTCATTGATACAACACGACTTACGAAAACGCGGGAAAGGTATGCGCAACCACTCCCTTCAACCCGAAAAAAGAGGGTTAAAGGGGCGATACGGCAGGGAGGACGGAGGGGGGGACGGCGATAGAACGCCGTGAAAAGGTAAGCAAGGGATAGAGAAACGACGGGCAGGCCAAACGTAACGGCGCGATTTATTGCGGCCAACAATGCCGGACGAAAAAGGCAAAAATACGCGAGGACTGAGTAACACGGCAACAAAAAAGCAAGACAGTTAACGATTTACCGTTTTAAAATAATTCTTTAACCCAAAACAAAGGAGTGAGACAATGTCTCAGAAGATGAAAGTCAGGATGGAAAAGGTCGCTATTGTTATGGCGGCGCTGGTGGCGATTGTGGTGGGGGTAGCGGTGGCGCAGATGGGGATTACGGTGCACCCGATTTACGGGACTACGAATCCGGCAAGCGATATGGCTAACTTGAGCGGGACGCTGGACATCAATTTTGAGGTTCAGAATTTCGCGGCGTTGTTTGTTATCCCGACGCCACCGACAGCGGGGGCGTCAATAGATACGCTTACCTTTATGGGTATGGACCCGGTAAATTCGAGCGCAGTTAATGCGGTGGGTAACGTGGGCTATGTCGTAGTGGAAACTAATTATAGGGAATGGGATGTGCTGGTACACGCAGCCAACGGAGGGTATTTAATGAGACCGGCTAATGCGAATGAAACTCCGGATCCGTGGCTAAACGCTCCAGCTCCTTTATGGGACGGAAGAGAATGTGTTGCGTGGGGCACCCCTGCGCTGCCGATGTTGCCTCCGCCATGTATTGAGTATGACACTTTATTCGCTGAACCCAGTACAGGGATTTATTTAAGGCATGCCGGAGGGGGGTTGACCGGGAGTGTACCCGTTCGATTGCAAATAGGTATTGGTACCTTGACGGGTACAAAGGATACACCGGCACCTTTGGGTGCGGATACGTCTATGCTTAGGTTAATAGAGGGTTTGGCAGCCGGAGATTTTGTTGACGAAGCTGATAATGCGGAATCGTACGTATACCTTGACTCTATTCGTGCCTATGGGTATGCGTCTTTCGTGATGGGTCTCAGGGACTCAGTTGTTACAGCTAACCCCATGAAGATAGCCGCTACTGGTCAGGGTGCTATGACTGCTACAACCCATTCATTCAACGCGATAAGACCGTTCTCAATAGACGCCACGGCTACGGATAGCGGATCTGTTCACGGCATGATAGACCCTAGAAGGACAAGCAGCGCAATGGCCTTTTATGTAAACGCGAGGCTAAACCTCCACGATACTGATATTAGGCCTACCGCTGCCAACAACACCCAACTTTCCGGCAATATGAACGGCATATATTCCGAAACTCTAACTTTCACTTTCTGGGGCCGCTATTGATACGTTATGACGCGTAACAGTTCTGCTGCTGGTAATGATATGGTCTGAATCTAACGGGCCATATCGCTGCCGGCGGTGCTGTCCCAAGGCGGCGGTCTCAAACGGGCCCGCCGCCCTCTGTTTGTTATGAAAAACTTTTTTGAGGGAGATTCGTCAACATCGTGTACGCTATTAACTCTAATCTCGGTAGTAATTTCGCTCTTAATCCGGCCCCGGCCTGTATCTGCCGCGTCGCGCGCGTTGGACGTTTTTCCCGTTTCATCCGTATATTTCCATTGCTTTGCGCCATTATTTTGTCATTCACTTTCGACGCGTTCCCCCGCGTTTTTTCCGACCCAGTTTCACCAATTTCCGTTGATTCAATCTCCACGGCGCCATCGGTTATCGTTCCTTACGTTTCCGATATTAAGAGCGTGAATCAGTCGTCAGGCGTTCATCAGCGGCCCGAGGATGGTTCGAAGATGCTTTTTGGGGAATTTACGGTTCACAATCCGAGCCTTGTCCCTTTCATATTGCAGTTGCTTTTTACAAACAGCGGTGAACTGTCGAATGTTGATCCCCGCGTCCGCGGCGGCGCGTCTATTGGTTTGCGTGATATTGAGCTGCGTTACAGGGATTTGGACGGGGTTGTTGTTACCAAAGTTTTATCGGAAGAGATTTTTCGCAGCGACGGCAGTTATTACGAGGTAAAATTTTGGCTTGAAGACGTTCAGGAGCTTTACGAGGTTGAATTTTGGGGCGGGCTGGACGCGGCGGCAATGCGCGGCGCCGCGGGCGGGGTTTATTCGGAATCAGTACGGTTTTCGGCGGAGCTTATAGGGCTTCCAGTTGTTTTGGAAGAGCCCGGCGAGCCCGAGGAAGCGGAAGCAGAGGCGCGCCTTCGGCGTTCCCGCGCGGTTCAGGCGGGTTCGACCAAGGGCATGTTCCGCCGCGCCCCCGCCCCGCAGAGGCGCGATTTATCGCGCCCAAACAACCAGTGCAGGATTTTCTAAATACGTGAGATACATCGTATACTCACAATAAAAAATCACAAACGAAAGGGGTTTTGTTTTGCGTAAAAGTTTTTTTCCAAAAATTTTGGCGTTTTCCGTTTTTTTCTGTTTTGCCGGCGCGGCCAGCGCCGCGTTTACGGTGAACCCGCCCATGATTATCCTCAGGGCGAACATGGGCGAGAGTATGGCGTGGGTAGACATCGCGCACACGGGCGGCGGGCCTATCGCGGTGGAGCTTACCGTTTTTGAACGTCTTTTGGACATGGACGGCGAGACGCAGACCGAGAATCTGCCTGTCAGCAGGGATTTTGTGGTGCACCCCTCGCAAATTATCCTCCAACCGGGGGAGCGTCAGCGCGTGCAGGTAATGTACAGGGGCAGGCAGCGGGTAACGGCCGACAAGGCGTGGCTGCTCTATTCCAAGGAGGTGCCGCTGACGGTGGCGGAAGAGGCCGACGGGGTGAGCATGGGCGTGACTAAGCTCGTAAGCTACTACTCAATCCTCGCTTTTGAAACGGGAAGGACGGGGCGGCTGTCGTTTGTTTCGTCGAGGCCGATAGGGGACGGCAAGATAGAGGTGATAGTGGAAAACAAGAGCAACGGGCGCGTTGTGGCAGAAAACCTTGTTATTACCATCGGGGGCAGGGAGAAGATAAGAAATTTCACCGGCACAAAAAATTCGGTGATGCCGGGGCAGCAGCGGCGGTTTACGTTTGAGTATGGGAGGCCGCTGACGGCTCGGGAGGTGACGTTTGGGTATAATTAAAAATATTGCCGGACAATGACGGTGCGATTATCAACATTTTTGATTTTGATTATACTTTCTCTTGCCGCTTCGGGCGTTGCTTGGGAAACCGGTTTTAGTATTGTCCCGGTTGACGACCCGGATGTTTTGGGGGCAGATACGGCGGGCGGCGCTTTGCCGCCCCCGCGGGGCGATGTTGGTGATATTGACGGCGTTAATGACGATGTTAATGATGGCGGTGCGCCGGATATCGCTCTTGATCCCGCGCCCGCAGAGCCTGAACCTGTACCGGCGGTGCGGCAGCCGTCTACGCGCGAGGAGCTTAGGCGCATGTCGCGCGAGGAGCTTTTCCGGCTGGCTTTCGGGCGCGCGGCGCCGGAGCGCCCGCGGAATCTCATACTGGTTTTGATCGCCGAGGGGCGCTTGATTGGAAACTCCGAAGTTGTATACGAGGAAGATTTTTCATCGTTCAGGTTTGTATCCCCGGATTTTTCACGCTTTTTAGATACTCTGCTTCTCCCCGCCGCCCGTAGCGCCGCCGGCGATTCCGCGGGGTATTTCAGCAGCGCGGTATTGCAGGCGGCGGGTTTTACGGTGGTTGCCGATGAATTTGTGTACGAGCTGCGCGTTTTGGTCCCGCCCGAGAGCAAGGTCGTTTCGCACATGAACCTGAACAGGAGGGGGGGATGGGCTGGCTGGGCGTCCGGCGGGGAGTTTGTCAAGCCGGCTTTTGTCTCTTTTTACCTGAACTATCTGTTGAGCGATATGTTTATCTATACACGTTCCAAATACGAAATAATGGGGATGGAGTTTGAAAGCGGCACGTATTCGCGTACCCCTGCCAGTATTAATTTTAATGGCGCGCTCGTGGTATCGGGCTGGGTTTTGGATGGGTCGGCGTCGTTACGGGAGCCCGCTCCGGGAACGCCGCTTACATGGGATGCCTACCGGCGCGGCAACGTGGTTCTTTCGCGCGATTTTGTTTCCCGCTACTCCAAATTTTCGGCCGGCGACATCAGCTTGAACGTGGGGGGGACGGTTGGCGGGGCGCGATACGAATACAACAAACGTTTTTTCAGAAATAACCCGCACGACGAGCAGAGCAAGGTCGCGTTTTTCATGCCGAGGTCCGGCCAAATTGAGGTGTATATGGACGGGTTTTACCGTCAGCGTTTTCATTTGCCGGCGGGGCACCACGAAGTGAGCGGCTTTGGCGGCGAGCCGGGGCGCAACACCGTGCGGCTCGTGCTGCGCATGGACGACGGCAGCGTTGAGGAGGTACCGTTTGAGTACATTTTAGGCAACCCGCGCAACATAGGGCGGGGAGAAACGCGCTATTCGCTGGCGGGAGGATTCCGCCGCGAGCACGCCCCGTCTCCGGCGTGCTTTGAATATATTATTGAAGACCCGGCGGTAAGTTTTGACTGGATGTACGGACTCTCCCGCAGGTTGAGCGTAGGGCTCAGGGGCGGGGCTTCGCAGCACAACAATTTGGGCACGGCGCAGTTTTTGTGGGATTTGGGTACGCTTGGCTGGACGGACGTGCGGATTACCGCCAACTACATGCCCGGCGCACCCAACCCCTACGGCGAACGCGCGGACATCAGCTACACACCTAATGTGGCACGCGGCATAAAAAGGCTCAACAGAGCGGTTTGGGGCAATTTGGACGGCGGGCCTCTGCCTGATATAGGATTGTCGCTTAGGGGATACTATCAGGGCGCGATGTATAACCCGTCCGTATTTGGTGAGCAGTTGCCCCCAAATGCGGTTATAGCGGGTGCTTCGGGAAATTTAGGTTTTGGTTTCCTTAACGGCAGTATTTCTGCTAACGGCGGCATAGATTTTTTCAGGGAAACTGAGGAAAACACCGACAATTATCACCCGACAGGTTACAATTACGGGGTACGTTTATCACAAAGTATTATGACTATACCCATCAGTATGGGCGCGGGCGTCAATGTGGCCGGCGGGGTGCGCAGTCCGTATTTTTCGGTGAACATGACCCACAGATTCGGAGTTGGGGCCGGGCTTAGCGGGAACATCAGGAAGCACCAATTTTCGGCGTCGGCTGATATTGGCACGGGCATGGCTTACGCCCCGCTCGTTCTCCGCCCTATTGAATATCCCGACTCGGTTCTTGCCAATCCCGACTTTGATGGCCCGTGGTACGAGCTGGTTCCGGACGAGCGCGTGCAGATAAATGTTGGCGGCGGCGCGAATTTCGGCTGGTTGTGGAGGAGCGGCGGTTCCGGCGCCGGATCGCACTCGTATTCGGCGAACGTCAGGGTGCCGGATATATTCAATCCCAGTATACCCGGGCTCAACGCGAATTTCAGGCAGTTGTACAACCGCGGCGAGCTTACGGGGCATTACAATTTGATGAATACAAACACGTCCTTTTTGAGTCTCCAAACCCACATGGCAAGCGCAATGCTATCCGGTTCGTTCATGTTCGCCGACGGCTTGTGGGCGTTTGGCCGCCCCGTGTCCGGCGGTTTTATGCTGATAGACGCGAAGCACAGCCTGCAAGGCGCAAACGTACACGTAAACCGGTCACATCACAACAAGCAGGAGATGAGCCGAAACGGTTGGCTCGGCGCGGCGTACCACAATCAAGTGGGCGCGTATTCCCCAACGCAAGTAATGCTGACGCTGACCGACGTCCCCTGGGGCGCCGCATTGCAAAACAACAGATTCTACGCCTACGGCGGCCCGGGGCAAGGCTACGCCCTGCGCCTTGGCAGCAAGTCGGGCGTTCTGCTGCTGACGCGCATAACAAGCGGCGGCCGTCCGGTGAGCTACGCCTACGTAACAATAGAGCCTGAAAGCGACCGCGCCGCCCCCCGCGCCACCTTCACCGGCGGCGACGGCACCCTGCAAATGGATGCCATGACCCCCGGCGCAAGATACCGTATAAAGTTCAGCCAAGCCTCAGGCCTGCGGGACATAACAATAGAAATCCCCCGCGGTTCAGATTTGATATTAGAACTGGGTGACATCGAAGTCGAGCGCGACTTGTAGGGGTGTTGTGCCGGAAACTATATTTATTGAAGGTATTAAGAATAATATTGACAAAAAACAATAAATTATAGTAATCTTGGAGAAAAACGATGGAAATTGACCTGAAAATATTAAATCATGATTTTTTACATAAACCATTAATAATCGGTGGAAAAGCAATGGAGTATTATGGTTTACGCAAGGCTGGTTTAGACATTGATTTAGTAATACATGCAGAAGATCATAATAATTTAATAAATAAATATCCAAATAATATAAAAGATTTATATGGGGATATCGGGATATGTGAATATGGTTTTGAGATTTGGAATCAAATATGTACTTTTGATTATGACTATTTGAAAACAAATGCTATAGAAGAGGAATATATTATAATAATATCATTGGAAAAATTATTATTCCTGAAAGCACTGGCAATGGAAATTCCTAAATTTCATAATGATTTAGAAATGATTGTAAAAACGATTTTAAATAAAGCATACGGAAAAATATAGAAATAAAAGTAATATAAGCGCTGTCGTAACCGGAGGAGATTTCATGAATAAAGTGGCGGAATGGGGGAAAAATGGCTGAAGCTATTAAAGACATGTTTAATAAACTGTTTTTCGATAGGTTTACGAAAGACCTGAAACTTGTCATTAACGACTTTAATACACGCGAATTTTTATCCCAAGTAATGGACGATGAATGGGAAAATAGAGAATTTAAGCAACGCTGTTGGCATATCACGACAGTTCTCAAAATATTTTGCCCGCAGACTACAAAGACGCAATCGCAAAAATACTTGAATTACTAGACCGCTTAAAAGACAAATATGATTTTTCAGAAGTAGATGATACAACATTTGGCTTATCATTGGAATATGGGTGGATTTTGGACAATTTTGTTGAACAATACGGTTTAGATAATTATGAAACATCAATTAAAGCAATAGAAAAAATCACCCAATTTACAAGTTGCGAATTTTCTGTCCGCCCTTTTATAATCAAGTATCCCCAAAAAATGATGAAGCAGATGTTAATTTGGTCGAAACATGAGCATTGGGGTGTAAGGCGGCTTTCATCGGAAGGCTGTCGCCCGCGCCTTCCTTGGGCAATGGCTTTGCCGAATTTAAAAGAAAATCCTGACCCAATCATTCCCATTTTGGAAAATCTAAAAAATGATATATCAAGGTTTGTAAGGTTGAGCGTTGCCAATAATTTGAATGATATAGCGAAGGACAATCCCGAAATAGTGATTGATTTGGTGAAAAAATGGCAAGGTAAGTCGAAAAATATTGATTGGGTTATAAAGCACGGCAGTAGAACGCTTTTGAAACAGGGCAACGCCGAAGCTATGGAAATATTTGGTTTTAACGCTGTAAAAAACATTACTATCAAGGATTTTAGAATTTCAACGCCAAAAGTTAAAATCGGCGAGTCATTGGAATTTGGATTTAAACTAATGAATAATAGTGCAAAGAAAGCCAAAATAAGGCTTGAATACGGGCTTTATTACCAAAAAGCCAATGCGAGTTTGTCGAAGAAAGTCTGTAAGGTTAGCGAAAAAGAATATGAAGGAAATTCGACAACTCAAATTACCCGAAAACATTCTTTTCGTGCGGTAACAACAAGAGTATTGCATCGCGGGCTTCACCAAGTTTCTATCATAATTAACGGGAAAGAATTTGAGAAGTATGATTTTGAACTGATTTGAAAATTGATAGTGTATTTGAGAAATAAATAATAAATGAATAATTGAAATTAAAGGAGAACAAAATTTTGGAAAAGAAAAAAGGTTTAGTAAAGTATTTTTGGCAAATAACCTATGCTCATACAATATCATATTTTATTGCCGGAGTAATCGCTATGACGATTTTTAATTATCGTGAATGGTGGTCTTCAGAATATATATCTGCGTTTTATCGTGATATTGATTCACCGATTATGGCATTAGGCGGCGGCGTTTTGCAAATATTCAGAGGGTTTATTGTTGCTCTGATATTATTACCTTTGCGGAAAACATTTTTTGAGGAAAAATACGGTTTATTAAAATTAGCATTAATTGTATTTGGCTTTTCTATCGTATCAACATACGGGGCGGTGATTACATCTTTTGAAGGATTAATTTATTTAAAAGTACCGTTAATTTATCATATTAAAGGTATTCCCGAAGGATTAATATGGCTGTCCTTATTTATTGGAATACTGTTTATTTCAATAAAATATTCGCACAAAAAGGTTGTTACAATATTGCCAATAATAATTGTAGCGTTAATTGTTCTTATGAGTATAGTAGGTTATTTGGATGCAATGGGATATTTAAATACATAAAAAATAGACAGAACACCGAAAAAACAGCTTAAATATTAGAGTTTTTGAATAATTATATAAATTATATGGATGCCGGATATTTTGCCAAAATAATATTTTTAATTTTAGTGTAATTAAAATACTATTTGCCGTTTGCCAAAGCCAATGAAAAAAACATTTTTCGTTTTATAAAATCAATAAATTTAGCTCGTTCATTCTTTCTAATTCCAACAACGATAATCACAACGCCCGTCCATAGCATACTTGTTACCATGACAATTAATGAACTAAAAAACGATTTCGAAAGCAACTTGCTTACAAAGTAAAACGGCAAAAAAGACAGCGCCGTAACAAAAAACATGGGAATAAGCGCCCTTTTGGTAAAAAAACTGACGGAGAAATCGAATTGTTTTTTCATTATTAAAAAATGTACGGGTATGTTCAGCAATGACATTACCAACAAAGCAATAAAAACATAGTATGGGGCATAACCCATTTTGCAATAAAAGTAAGAAATCAGCAGTACCACCGCCGTAGTCAAATAGGTGGTAACGTACCACGCCCTCAATCTTCCGCTTGCGTTTACGACCACCCCTAAAATACCAATTGGCCCTACGACCAGTATGTGCACAACCATAAGTTTTACGAATATTGCTGTATATTTCGGAACATCTTTCAGCCACAGTTTCAGGACAAATTCCGCTTCCAGCAAAAACGGAATACAGAAAACAAGAAACAAAAAATGTGAAAAACGAGTTCCACGCTCGACAAGACTCCATGTCTGTTCTTTCTCATTTTGCGCGTAATATTTTGTGATTTGCGGAATTAACGCCTGCCTGAAATTATTCCCAAAGGACAAAAGTGCGGTATTCACAGAATTGGCTAATCCTACCGCAGCATTTACCGTGGGGCCAAAAAACATATTAAGCATGATATTTGTCCCCTGCATTCGCAGTATCCCAAAAATATTCGCGCCAAAAACATATCCACCAAATCCGCTCAATTCTTTCAATAACGATTTATCATAAGTAAAAGAAAAACGCGCTTCCTGATATTTTTTTCTACAATAGACAAAATAAATAAGCGTTACGATACAGGAAACTCCAAACCCAAATATTGCCCAAAATATAAGTTTGTCGGCGTTTATCATAACCAATAAATAAACCATAACAAGCCGTACAACAACATCAAAAATCCCCATATATCCGTAAACGTGCATATCTTCGTGAGAAACTATCAGCGCCGTAAGCGGGGCGTTAAAAAGCGACAGTAAAAAACTAAATACCGCAAACTGATACACCCAATTAGCCGCAACCATCCTTTCCGCTGGAATTACGAGCTTGTTATTCAGAAACCATAACCCTATTGTTTCAGCAAGAATCAAGACAATAACGCCGACGGCAAGATGCAAAATCATGCTTGTAGAAAATATCTTCTGTAACTTTTCCTGATTGCCCTTTCCCAATTCAACGGTAATAAATCGCTGTGTTATCCCCATCAGCGTACCGCTTAAAAAACCAAACAACGCCACCACGCCGGCAACAACATTATTTATCCCGAAGTCGGTAACACCAAGCGTTTGCAGAATAATCCGGGACGTAAACAACGATACGAACATCGTTATTACTTGACGAAAATACAAGGCCAGCGTGTTTTTCGCTATCCGCTTGTTATTCTCGGAACTGGAAGGCAACGATGTTAATATCACTCCAAATTATCCCTAAAATACTCTATCGTTTTTATCAATCCGTCCTTGAGCAAAACCTTGGGCTCCCAGCCTAATTTCTCTTTTGCGAGAGCAATATCAGGGCGCCGCTGTTTGGGATCGTCGGACGGCAGCGGCTGGTAGACTATTTTTGACTTGCTACCCGTTAAGGCTATCACTTCCTCCGCGAGCTGCTTGATGGTAAATTCTCCAGGGTTGCCAACATTCACAGGGCCGACGACATCGTCGGCGTTCATAAGCCTTACCATCCCGTCAATCAAATCGTCGGCGTAGCAGAACGAGCGCGTTTGCGAGCCGTCGCCGTAGATTGTGATGTCGTTCCCTTTAAGAGCCTGCACGATAAAGTTCGACACCACGCGGCCGTCGTTTGGGTGCATTCTAGGGCCGTAGGTGTTAAATATCCGCATTACACGGATATCAACCTTATTCTGGCGGTGGTAATCAAAAAACAGCGTTTCGGCTACCCGCTTCCCCTCGTCATAGCACGAACGGATGCCGATGGGGTTGACGTTGCCCCAGTAGGTTTCCTTTTGGGGGTGTTCGTGCGGATCGCCGTAGACCTCCGACGTGGAGGCTTGTAGCGCCCGCGCCTTGACGCGCTTCGCGAGGCCCAGCACGTTTATCGCCCCCATCACCGAGGTTTTTATTGTCTTGACGGCGTTGTATTGATAGTGGATGGGCGAGGCGGGGCAGGCGAGGTTGTAGATCTGGTCTACTTCCACATATATAGGAAGAATCACGTCATGGCGCATGAGTTCAAAGTTGGGGCGGCCTAAAAGATGCTCCACGTTTTTTTTCCGCCCGGTGAAATAATTGTCGAGGCAGATGACGTCATGCCCCTCTCCCACAAGCCTTTCGCACAGGTGCGAGCCCAAAAAGCCGGCGCCGCCGGTGACTAAAATTCGTTTTGTTTTCATCTACTGTAACAGCCTTTTTTGTAAAAGTTAAAATCATAAACCTACACAGACGTCACCTCCACCGCCTCCATAAACCGCCAAACCTCCTCCGATTTCACTATTCCAGGTCCCTCGTGCAGGCTTTTTGACGTGCCGCAGGCGACGGCCATTTTACAGATTTCGCGGAAGTCGAAGCCCCGTTTCCGCGCGACCAGCACCCCCGCGGCCAGCGCGTCGCCGCAGCCTACGGTGTCCACGGCCTTTACATTCGGCGGCGAACAAAGCAAACACTGGGTATCGTGGATCGCGATCACCCCGTCGTTGCCGAGCGTTATGAAGACATAGTCCACGCCAAGGTCGATGAAACGTTTTCCTAAAAGGGCGATGTGGTGGACGCCCTTTATCTCTTCGCCGAAATATTCCTGAAGCTCCGTCAGGTTCGGCGTGAGTATGTTGGGCGCCGCCCTCGCGCCCACCTTGAGCGCCATGCCCCGCGTGTCGAGGAGGCAGGAAGCGCCTTTCCCCTTGCAAATGTTTATTACGCGTGAGTAGGCGTCGTCCTCAAACCCGACCGGCAGGCTCCCGCTGAAACACCAGTCGCCGCCCTCCTCAACGTAATTTTCGAGAAACAGTAAAAATTCCTCCTGAATCCTGACCGGCAGGCGCGGCGATGTGCTGTTGATGTGCGTGACGCATTGCGTCTGCGAATCGTTCAGCGTGACATTGACGCGCACACACCCCGGAATCTCGTGCAGGAGCGGCACGATCCCCAAGTCCTCCATAAACAGGCTGAAGCGGCGCATGTCATTCTTGGGGATTAGCGCGGCGACGGCCGCCTCTTCCCCCAGCGCCCGCACCACCCGCGCCACATTGAGCCCCTTGCCGGATGGGTAGGAGTGCGACATGGTGTCAAGCCGCGTCCCGCCAAGCTCAAGGCCGTCAACCCTGTACGTTACATCAATCGCCGGATTAAAAAGAGTACAGATAATCAATGGAATAACCTCGCCCAAAAAAAGATTGCGGTGTATCTATGACAATTATAAAATATAATATTTGGGATTAACGTAAAAACATTGATTTTATCTTTTGATTTTGATTTTGTTTCTTCACCGCCATGAATTATATTATCACATCGTCACGACAAGAACTATTTGTGAAAGGAGATAATTTTGGACATCGAAATTCCTGTGAAATTTAAGGGCAAAGAAGCGTTTTACGAAAAAATGATACGCCTGTTCGTTAAGGACCTGCCCGACACCTGGCCCAGCTTCGACGCCATGATGGGAAATACGGAGGAGATGAAGACCTTTGTCCACAAGACAAAGGGTACCGCCGGCAACCTAGACATTACGGAAATCTACCAGTGCGCGGCCCAGTTTGAGACCTCCCTGCGCAATGACGAGCCGGACGCAGACCTGTATCAGATGTTCGTCGATACTTGCACCGTCCTAAAGAGATCGGTGCAAACACAGGAGAACGGCGCTTAGTTCCCCGGAGTGGAAATTTTTTCCCCTCCCGGTACCGCGCTTTACGCACCATGTACCCCTGAAACAACAATTATTGCGCTTTTTGACCTTTGGCATGGTTTTTGCTGTTACTTTAAGGCATGAATATGCCGGCTTGCTGAATTTCGGTTCGCCAGCGCAATTTGCGAAAAAAGTAACTTTAAAAGGAGGTATACCATGCCGAGCATCAACTTCAACGCCCCCGCGATGGTGAATGCCAACCGTCTGAACCAGCTTCACAACGGCCTCATGCGGTCAATGCAGCGGGTCGCTTCCGGCGAGCGGATCACCCGCCCAGCCGACGACGTGGCCGCCCACGGCGTTTCCGAGTTCCTGAGAGGGCAGATACGGTGCAAGAGCGTAGCCTCCCGCAACGTGCAGGACGGCATCGCCATGATCAACGTGGCCGAAGCCGCGCTAAACGAAGTGGACGCCATCCTCCACCGAATGCGCGAACTGACCGTGCAGGCCGCAAACGGCACCTACACGGACGAAGAGCGCAAGTACATCTCAATGGAGGTCAACTCGCTCAAAGACGAGATAAACGCCATCTCCAACAACACCCACTACAACGGCCACATGCTCCTGAACGGAACTGGCGACTGGGGTACCGGGCGGGGCGGGTTCATCCAGATGGGCACCCAAAACACCTCCGGCGTCGACCACTTGACGCACGTCATACCGCCGGTACACACCGAGTCGCTTGGGCTCCACGGCGACGACATGAGCGTCGATACCATGCACAGCGCTCAGGAGGCAATTGATAAGGTAATAGCGGCGGTTGATTATATAAACGCCGTAAGGGCGGACCTCGGTGGGGTCGCGAACAGATTAGAACACTCCTGGAAAAACGTTGAGAAGATGATCGAGGACAATCAGGGCTACCAGTCGCTGCTCAGGGATACCGACATCGCGGAGGAGATGATAAACATCACGCGCGATCAGATAATCACGCAGTACAGCACGGCCATGCTGGCGCAGGCGAACCAGACGCCGCAGAGTATTTTGCAGCTTCTCAGCAGGAGATAAACAAGATTTGCTTGATAACGCGCCCCGCTCGCGGGGCGGTTTTATTTAACTTTTCCCTTGTAATGCCCGATATATTAATATACAATATATAATGGTTCTATTGTTACCAATTCATCTCAGGGAAAGTTCGATATGAGCGCGGAATACTTCAACAATGGCGTTGATTCGGATGCGGGCGTCGGTGTAGACGCCGATAGCGTCTTTAGCGAGATGCGGAGGCTGACCGCCGAAAATAGTCATTTGCAGGAGTATTTGGACAGAATTGCCGGGATAACCTCCGCAATTATCTATATCCTCGACGCCAACGGCCGTTTTATATTCGTGAACAGGGGCGTGGAAGATATCCTCAACTTCTCGCCCGAAGAGTTGATTGGCAAACATTTTTCCTTCATCCTGCCTCCCGAAGAGTACGAGCGCGTAAGCCGCGAGGCGGTGCTGCCGCGGATTGCCGGGCGGGTGATAGGGTCGGACAGCGCTCCAAAACTCTTCGACGAGCGGCGCAGGGGCCCGCGGCGGACGAGAAACATGGAAGTCAGGCTGATGATGAGGTGCCCCGACGACTACCGCGTAATGGCCGGCAGCATAACAGGGGTAGTGGAAGTTGAAGGCGCGTACAGCCTCGGCGAAAATATGGCAAGCGGCGGGTCAAAAGAAACTTTCCTCGGCAGCCAGGGCGTGATATTCGACATAACAAAGTATAAGGAAGCAGAACTCGACCGCCTCGACCTCCACAAACGGCTGTTCCAGATACAGAAAACGGACGCGATAGGCAAACTCTCCGGCAAGATAGCGCACGACCTCAACAACAAACTCGGCAGCATAATCGGCACCGCGGAGATCATGAAGCAGTGCCTGCACACCACCGACCCCCAAACACTATCGATGTACATCGACACAATACTCTCGGCGTCAAAACATGCCGCCGACCTGTCAAACAGGCTCTCGGAATTCAGCCGCAAGGGGGAAAGCCCGTTTGAGAGGCTCGACTTCCACAACCTGCTCGACCGTGTGATGGAGTACGCCGAAACCATCGGAAACGGCAACGTGAGCATACACAAAATCCTCCTGTCCAAACAGCCGATAATCATAGGCTCGGAGACAATTCTCCAAAACGCCATGCTAAACCTTGTTATGAACGCTTTTGAAGCCATGAACGGCAACGGCGGTGCGCTGACCATCGAAACAAACGACGTGACAATAAAAACTCCGACCAAAACAGTCTTCCTGTCGCTTCTAGTTCCGGGCGACTACCTGCTCGTGTCGGTTGGGGATACCGGCGTGGGGATGGACGACGAGGTAAAAAAGAGGCTGTTTGAACCGTTTTTCACCACCCATAGCGAAAAGGGTTTCGGGCTTGGGCTTGTGAGCATCCGCGAGTGCATAAGAAATCACGGCGGGATAATAAATATGGAGAGCGACGTGGGCAAGGGGTCGCGGTTCGATATCTATTTCCCCAAACCCTCGTAGACCGCGGCACCGATCAGCGTCAAGCCGGGGACGGCTGTTGCCTCGTGGCCAACAAACGGCATGACGGCTCTCCAGCCGCCTCCGGTCGCTACGATTTTTGTATTGCCATCATTCCCATAAATGCGCAAATACTCGCTGACGCACCTGTCGACCGCCCCCGCGATTCCGTACAATACGCCGGCCTTGATGCAATTTTCGGTTGACGTCGCCGGCAGCGCTATCGACATAAGATCATCGCCGTCGAGATTGACCGCCGGCAACGCGTCCGTTCCACGGTGCAACGCGTCAAACTGCATTGATATCCCCGGCAGTATCACCCCGCCCTCAAACATCTCCCCGCCGCGTAGATAATCAATTGTGATAGCCGTACCCGTGTCGATGATTACGCAATTCTGCTTACCGAACAGCGCGGCGCAGGCAAGCGCGTTGCACACCCTGTCCTGACCAAGCGCCTGCAAGTTTTCATACTTGAACATCACCGGCATCCCGCCGTGCGCCTTGACAGATTCAAAGCCGCCGGGGAACTTTTCAGCCTCGCAAAAATTTCTAGCTTTCGCCGCCAAATCCTTCACGCACGAAGCGATTTTTGCTTTGTAAATTCGTGGCTGCGCGGATAGCATCGTCTTTACCGCAGACGGAAAACAGTCGTCAAACTCCGCGCTGAGAAAATCAATCCTGTTGACGCACGCCAACTTGCTAACGTCAACCGCCGCCAAATGCGTGCAGGTACTGCCGATGTCAATTGACAATATTATGTTTTTTTCGATGCTCACGGTACTATTCCTGTTCAGGTAAAAACTGTAATGTCCCAGAATGACAAAAAACACGCCCCCGCGCGGTGTCAAGCGCTATCCGGCCATCTAGCTCGACAATAACGAATGTTCCGGCGTGTCCGTCCACTATTGCGGCGTGTCCTTTTTTGTAAAGATGACTTGAATATAATTTATGGACGGCGGGCGGGTCAATATTAATATATTTTTGATACCCGCTTATGATATCACCGAGTAGTTGATCCAAAGATTGCTCACGCCCCGTTTCAATCAATACTGACGTCGCACGTTCTCTTAAATCTTTGGGGAGATCATCGTTAGAAATGTTTACGTTGACACCGAAGCCGATGATTATTACATTGGGATTTTCGGGAGAATTTTCCAAAAGTACGCCGGTGACTTTTTTACCGCCCCAGTATATATCGTTCGGCCATTTTATTGATATCGGCGCGGTACTATCGATTTTTTTTAACGATTCGAGTATGGCGAGGCTTACCGCTCGGTTGTGCTCAAAGTGTTTTGAGATATCGGAAATCGGGGCGATGATGGATGCCCACAAACCGCCTTGATGGTTAGAAAAAAAAGCCTTGTCTCCCCTCCCCCTGCCGCCGCTTTGCTTTCCAGCCCTTATTATCAATAATTGACCGCCATCCGAGAAATCCGTTAGGGGCTTTGCGAGCGATTTTGCGTAGGTGTTTGTGGAATCAACTTCGTCTAAATAAATATATCGCCGGTTATCCATTAATAAATGTCCCGCACCACCATTCATTTTCCGTTTGGCGCCCGTCATGCCTGAACCCAAAGTTTTTCGCGGCTTCAATCACCTCGCCGCACTCGTCGGCAAGAATCCCCGACCATATCAAAAGCGCGCCCGGCTTTATCATTTTACGGATTTGCGCGAGGAGCGGGATAGATTCCGTCGATATCATATTCATTATAACCACGTCAAATTTTTGACCCGTATCTACCGAGTTCAATGTCCCGATAATAAACTCCACGCTCCCACCCGAACGCGGCGGGTTGTCCCTCAAATTTTCAGCTAGATTTTCACGGCAGTCCTCGTCAATCTCCACCCCAACGGCCATCTTCGCTCCCAAATAATCGGCGATAAAACAGAGCACGCCCGACCCCGTGCCGATGTCGAGAACTTTCTTGCCGCCAACCAATCCCCCGCGGGCGATAAGTTCCCTCGCCGCTAACCGCGTCGTTTCGTGGTGCCCCGTGCCAAACGCCATCTTAGGCTCGATCTTTATCCATGCTTTGCGCCCCTCTTTCGGCGGTTCCAGCCACGCCGGCGACACCCAGACGCCGTCCGCAACCATCGCTGGTTCCATAGACTCACGCCACTTCGCGTTCCAGTCCTGATTGTCGGGGATAAATTCTATTGTTGAACTGCTGAC
>JAITFQ010000091.1 GCA_031281225.1 Chitinispirillales bacterium | reverse complement strand
CCGTTTTGCTTTTTTAAGCCAATCCGGCGCGTCAATAAACTATTTTAACTTGACCGGGTTTCACAAACTAAAACTTTCCGAAACTACGGCGCCTGACGATATGGAAAGTTTTATCGCCCATTGCCAGGAAGCTCTGCACGCCATAAACGCGCGGGGCAACTGTATGCTGGTGATGGTAAATTTTGTATGTACGCTTATGGAGATGTTGAATGTCGAAGAACAGTAAACTTGTAGAAGTAGCTTTCAAAGGCGAGCGCAAGGCGATATTCAAGGATCGCAACGAACTTGATATCATCGAGGGCGAGTACGTCGTCGTGGAGGCCGAGCGCGGCCAGAATCTCGGCAAGGCCTCGGGCGTCGGGGCGCTTGTAAAGCTCAAACGCGGCAAGGGCGAAACGCGAGGCATTATCCGCAAGGCCCAGGAGAGCGACCTCGAAATACACAAAAAAAATCAGGAAAAGGAGAAAGCCGCGTTCAAGGTGTGCCGCGAGAAAATCAAACATTTCAAACTCGATATGAAACTCGTGGACGTGGAAATGCAGTTCGACGGAAGCAAGATAACGTTCTACTTCACTGCCGCGCAGCGCGTTGACTTCCGGGAACTTGTAAAGGAGCTGGCGTCCATATACCGCACCCGCATAGAGTTACGGCAGATTGGGGTCAGGGACGAGGCGAAGCGGATCAGCGGCTGCGGGGTGTGCGGGCGCAAGCAGTGTTGCAACGCGTTCCTCACCGAGTTTGAGCAGGTCACTACGCAGATGGCGAAAGATCAACAGATCGCCCTGAACCCTACAAAAATTTCGGGCAACTGCGGGCGGCTCCTCTGCTGCCTGCGTTACGAAAACGATATGTACATCGAGATTTTCAGCGAGTTCCCGCCGGTCGGCTCCAGAATCCGCCACGAAAACAAAGAAGGGACGCTCTCCTATATCAACATATTCCAGCACAAGGGCCTCGTCTATTTCAGCGACAACTCCCAGGGGTGGCTCGAACCGGAAGACTTGAAGAAAGGGGCGGCGGAACATGCCGGAAAATAATAACGGTCGCAGGCGCCTGTTGGTGACAACCGCGCTGCCATACGCAAACGGCGACATACACCTCGGCCACATGCTCGAAGCGGTGATGACCGATATTTTTGTACGCTATCACAGGCTGCGGGGGAACGATGTCCTCTATGTATGCGCGGACGACACCCACGGCACGCCCGTAGAACTGAGCGCGCTGCGCCAGGGCATTACCCCCGAGGAACTCGTGGCAAAAGCGCTTGAAAACCATGTGAGGGATTACGCGGGCTATAATATCAGTTTTGACGTTTTCTACACGACAAACTCCGAGGAAAACCGTCACTACGCCGAATTGATTTACGAGAATCTGCGCAAAGACGGATTGGTGGTTGAGAAAGAGATTGATCAGTATTACTGCGATCACGACAAGCGGTTTTTGCCGGATAGATTTATCGTCGGGACATGCCCGCGTTGTAAAGCGGCCAAGCAATACGGCGATGTCTGCGAAGTTTGCGGCACAACATACGAGCCGACCGACATCATCGACCCCGCTTGCGGGATGTGCGGGAATCCGCCGCAAATGCGCTCGTCCGAGCATGTCTATGTGCAGTTGTCAAAACGGGAAGATTTTTTGCGGGAATTTATAAACAGGCCCGGAGTCTTGCAGAGCGACATGCGGAACTTTGTCAAGACGTGGATAGACGAGGGTTTGAGGGAATGGTGCATTTCGAGGGACGGCCCGTACTTCGGATTCAAAATTCCCGGCAAGGAAAATAAATATTTCTACGTATGGATGGACGCGCCTATCGGTTACATTTCGTCAACCGACTATTACTGCAAGAATAACGGCGGCGATGTGATGGACTACTGGAAAAAGGGTGGGCCTTACGAGATTGTGCATTTCATCGGCAAGGATATCGTCTACTTTCACGCGCTCTTCTGGCCGGTAATGCTCGACAGTTCCGGTTTCGCGTCGCCGGCGAGTTTGCGTATCCACGGATTTTTGAATATTCAGGGCGAAAAGATGTCCAAGTCGCGCGGTACTTTTATTTTGGCGCGGGAGTACGCCGAAAAAGTAAATCACCCGCAGGCCGCGGAGTTTTTACGTTTCTACTACGGGTCAAAACTGTCGCCTGTAAGCGCCGACCTCGACCTCAACAAAGACGAACTGATTACGCGCGTCAATACCACGCTTGCCAATAACATAGGCAACTTGCACCACCGCGCCATGGTTTTTTGCGAGAGATATTTTGACGGGCAGGTACCGGAAGCAAAGTGGGACGAGGGGATTGCCGCGCAGGTTGAGGCGGCGGCGGCGGAGATTGCTGGATGGTACGACAGCGGGAATAACAAGCTCGTCGTCGAGAAAATTCAGGCGCTCGGCAGCGTCGGCAACAAATATTTTCAGGATTGCAAACCGTGGGAATCAATTAAAAACGGCGACAACGGCGCGGCCGCCAAGGTGATTGTCACGTGCGTCAATTTAATTAAGGCGCTCGCCGTTTTCCTGAAACCCATCACCCCTGAAATCAGCGCGAGTTTTGAAAAACAGTTGTCGTTGCAATTAAAGTGGGACGACTACCGTTTCAGCCTGTCGGGCCATAAAATCAGCGCGGTAGAAAAGTTAGTTGTCCCCATAGACGAAAGTCACCTTGAAGCGCTCTTCGCGCCGGCGGCCGCTTCGCAGGAAGCCGGTGCGCCATGAGTTTTGCCGCGCTGCGGGAAAAAATAATCACACGCGATATCGACGCCGACGCCGCCAAAAAACTTGCCGCGGAACTCAATGTTCCCATAGCGGCGGCGGGCATACTCGTTGGGCGCAAACTTTTTTCTTTCGACGAGTGCAAAGCGTTTTTCCGCTCCAACGCCGACGATTTTCACGACCCGTTTCTGTTTGACGATATGGAAAAAGCGGCCGCGCGGATAAAGCGGGCGGTAGACGCCGGCGAAAAAATTTTCATATACGGCGACTACGATGTCGACGGCGTCACGTCGACGGTATTACTGCTCAAAGTTTTGAAACGTTTAGGCGCAAACTGCGATTACTATCTCCCAAACAGATTGACGGAAGGTTACGGAATCTCCGAATCCGGCATACAGTATTTGTCGCAGCGCGGCGCAACGCTTGTCATCACCGTCGACTGCGGCATTACCTCCTGTAAAGAGCTTGAACTCGCGGCGTCTTTGGGGATAGACGCAATCGTCACCGATCACCACGAGCCCAAGGAAACGTTGCCGCCCGCGCTCGCCGTCATCGACCCCAAGCTGCGCGGCTGCCGCTACCCCGACGACGCTCTCGCCGGCGTAGGCATAGCCCTGAAACTCGCTCAGGCGCTCGCGAAAATCACTGGCCGCGGCAATGATCTGTGGCTCGATCAGCTCGAACTCGCCGCGCTTGGAACCGCCGCGGACATCGTCCCCATGACGGGCGAAAACAGGATCATCACCGCGCTTGGGTTCGCGCAAATGCAAAACTCGGCCAACACCGGCCTCAAAGCGCTCATTGAAGCGCAGGGGCTTACCGGCAAGCCGCTCTCTACCGGGCAGGTGGTTTTTCAGCTCGCGCCCTGCATAAACGCCGTCGGGCGTTTGGGCGATCCGCGCAGGGGGGTAGAGCTTTTGCTGACGGACGATTCCGCGCTCGCTGCCCTCTACGCGAAAGAGCTGCGGGAGGCAAACATTGAGCGCCGCGCCCTCGACAGCGCCGCCGCCGAGCAGGCTATCAAGTGGGTGGAGGAGAACTGCTCGCCCGAAAGCGACTACGGCCTCGTCGCCGCTAACCCCGACTGGCACGTGGGGGTGATAGGCATAGTGGCGTCAAAATTAGTGGAGCGTTTCAGCCGTCCGTCGATACTTATTTCCGCAGGCGGCGACGGCATATCAAAGGGGTCTGGGCGGAGCGTTTTTGGTTTTCATCTTTTTGAGGCGTTGAACGAGTGCGCCCCGCTGCTTGAAGGTTTTGGCGGCCACGCCGCCGCCGCCGGCCTGACTATCCGCAATGGCAGCATCGACGCGTTCAGGGAAAAGTTCAACTCCGTAGTAAAATCCCGCATGACAATCGACGACCTCGCGCCGCGGGTAACCGCCGATGCCGAAACGTCAATTGACGACCTGACGCCCAAACTCCTGCGCATAATAAAACAGATGGAGCCTTTCGGCCCCGGCAACATGCGCCCCGTTTTACTATGCCGAAATTTACGCCACCGCTACCCGCCGAGAGTCGTCGGCCAAAAACATCTAAAAATGTCGCTGACGCCGCAATCGCAAGGTGTGGTGATAGATGCGATAGCATTCGGCATGGGCGACCGTTTCCCGGAGGTAAGCAAAGCGCAATCGCTCGACATAGCCTTCGCTCTCGAAGATAACGAGTGGAACGGAAAAGTGAGTTTGCAGATGAATGTTAAGGGGATCGCGGTGCGTTGATACTGTGCCGTGAAAAACGTGCGCCAATCCTGCGGCATAAAGTATCTTTTATTAACAAAACATTTTTTAAATATTTATACTATCAGGCAAAACGACTACATACTTCCAATCGCCGATATTCCGTTTTTCGCTATCAAAATTCACCCCTACCTTAAACCTAAAAAGGCGCGAAATTTGGCTCTAATCAGCGGTTTGCGCGTTTCGGGGGGGACTTCGACCGTTTCAATCAGCGTTTCGATGTTGCTGAGTTTTGCTTGCTAAGCCATGGTTTTGATTGCTCCTTTCCCTGATACAGTTAAATTTTCTCCAACTGAAAATGGAGCGGTATGCGTCGACGCTGCCTTCGGGGACGTAGAGGCAGGCGGTTGTTTTAATGCCGTCGAAAATGGATGAGCAAATTAACGGCGGGTTCGGCCATGGAACGGTAATGGAGTTCAGACCGGAGCAGCCCTGAAATGCCAAACCTCCGATTCTTGTCACACTGCCGGGAATGGTTACGGAAGTCAGGCTGCGGCAATACCTGAACGTAAACCAACCAATAGTCGTTATGCTGTCGGGAAGAGTTACTGAGGTTAGAGCGGTGCAACCATCAAACGCGCCGCCTCCAAGTAACGTCACGCTGTTGGGGATGGTTACGGAAGTAAGCCCGGCGCAATCCTTAAACGCAAAACTTCCGATAGATGTCACGCTGTTTGGAATGATTATGGACGTAAGCCCGGCGCAACCGGAAAATGCCGACTCTTCGATAGATGTCACGCTGTTTGGAATGATTATGGAAGTAAGCCCGGTGCAACCGGAAAATGCCGACTCTTCGATCGATCTCACTCTGGCGGGAATTTTATATGCGCCCCGCCGGCCCGCTGGATACAATATCAGGCTGCTTTTGTTTTTATAAAATAACACACCGTCAACAGAAGCATATACGGCGTTACCGTCGTCCACCTCTATGTTTGTCAGGCCGGTACAGCCGAAAAACGATACGGCCGGGATAGATGTTACGCTGCTGCCAACGGTTACGGAAGTCAGGCCAGTGCAGCCATAAAACGCGCCCCGTCCGATTGACGTCACGCCATCTTCAATAACCACAGAGGTAATGGATTGACAGACATTACTCCAGGGGGATGGGGATTTATACCGACAATAGTCCTCCATCGCCCCCGTTCCGCTGATAGTAAGCGTTCCCTTATTCAGCGTTGCGGTCACGCTCGCGCCATCATTCCATACAGCACTGACATCCCACGTCAGTTTTTCTACTACTGCCGGCGCTTCTGTTACCGCTATCCGCCAAATCACCGTAACCGCCGCAATCACCACAATCGCCATCGCCATGATTATATTTTTGAATTTTTTTGCCATCTTGCCAGCCTTTAACAATGTATATTTAATCGTGAAATTTATATATTACAAATATATATCTTCCACATACCACAAACGAGCGTATTTTTAATAGATGTTGATTTTATGCCCTGGGCTCCCGGACTGAAATGGCATTTTTTTAATTTTAAAAAAACGGTATCGAGTTTGTGCCATGAATTATATTTAATATGGATAAATTTAATTTATAAGGGCGACGGAAGAGCAAAGGAGATAATATGAAATATACGGACGACCAATTAAACGATGCTGTGAAAAATGAAATATTTTCATTGGAGCAGATTAATCGATTTAAAGAATTTGTTAAAAACAACAATAGCCAAGTCACAAAGTTTCAAAAAGTGCTTTATTATGGAGGAGGGTTATTAATCATTTCAGCAATGAC
>JAITFQ010000036.1 GCA_031281225.1 Chitinispirillales bacterium | reverse complement strand
CTTCCGATCTTCCCGACGAGCACCGGTGTTTTGAAGGCGTCCGCTTCGCTGGTGGGCGGTTGCAAAAACACTTTTATCTCTTTGTTGTATCCGACCATACATCCCCCCGCGCCCATTTTAACTACTACGGTGTCTATCCCCCTGTCCCACAGGAAGCCGATAACGTCGAGCGGGCGCTCGTAGCCGAACAGCGCCTTGGACTCCTCCGGTGACGAGATGAGCATGACGTCTATGAGCGACAGTACACTCCAAAGGCACTCCCGTGCCTCGTCGAGCGACCAGCGCATAAGCCGCAGGTTTGGGTCGTAAACTACCATAACGTGATTGTGGTGCGCCAGGTGAAACGCCCTGAAAACAGCGTGCCGCGTCTGCCGCGACACCGACTGCAGCTCGCTTGAAGCGTAAACGATTTTGCAATTTTCGATCAGGTCGTCGTAGATAAGTGACGGCACAATATGCTGGCTTGCGGTACCCGGATGGTGTACAAGATACTCGCGCTGCTCCGGATGCTGGTTGCTCGTAAAATAGACGCCGTTGTACCCCTGGCAGGTAACGACATGGCTAATGTCTATATCCTGCGCCGCCAACCGCTCGCGGATAAGGGAGTGAAAAGGATCGCGCGCGACAGCCGAAATAAACCGCACCCGGGACCCAAGCCGCGCCGCCGCCGCGGCCACAACCACATCCGCCCCGCCTATGTCCTTCCGAAACGAATCGCTTTTGGCCACATCGTCGTCGCAACTGAACTCAACGAAATTCTCTCCGATTACAAGCAGGTCGTACTCTTTATTATGCGCGGTTTTCATCAATTATATCGCCCTATGCCGGTTAAAAATCATTACAACCTATAAAGATACTAAATGGGGCGGCGATATACAAGATATTGGGTTATTTTTTTTACGAAGAGCTCGGTTCGAACACACACAATACAGAACTACATCTTCATCCGCGACATAACCAATTTCCTGAACTCCTTGGCCGATCCGGAGTCCGGTTCCACCAATAACGCCTTTTCACAGTATTCCAGCGCACCCGTGTAGTCGCCCATGTCAAAATATACCCGGCCAAGGGCGAACAGGGCGTCTATGTGGAACGGGTTTATCTCAATACAGGTTTGTAGCGCCTTCATCGCGGCGTGGTTGTCGTCGAGTATCCTGTTGACTATCCCCAAGTGGTAGAAGGCGCGGTTGTTCGTAGGCTCGCTCTCCGTCGCAGCTTGAAAATCTTTGAGCGCTTCGCAGTAGTTTGACTGCGTAAAGTAGGCTTTGCCCCGGTGAAGCAGCACCAACGCCTTGATGTAAGGGGGGGTGTCCTGTTCGAGAATCCTTGTGTAGTAGCCTATCGCCAGCGGAAAATTCTTCTCATTATGCGCGTTCAGCGCGTTTAGAAGCAGTTGATCTTTGTTGTTGTGAGTGTTTGGCAGCGGGGTATCCGGCACTTCGACCGTTTTAACGGTATCGTCCTTTACGCTCTCCTTGACCGCCGCTATCTTTTTCTTTTTCATTGCGGCTGCGGCGGTGAGGCCTGGCTTGATGTCGTCAAGCTGGGCGGTGAAGGAGTAGCGGCGCTTGTTAAGCTCGGTGTGCAGGCGGCGCTGATAGTCCCGTATTTCCTGAAAAATATCGTCGGAAAGCGACAGGTTCGCGTTGAGCGCGGCGAGCTTTCTCCGCAACGGCTCATCTAACGGGGTGATGCTGTTGCTGTTCTTGTAGATGAGCTCATGTTCCACTTCTGCCCATGCGTCCTGCAAAAATGTCCTGATCTGTACCTCAGCGACTTTTAAATCCAAATCGGGGAATTGCTCGTCGATATCTCTTGGAATCTCAATTAGCAGGTGGGTGGAAGAGTAGCCGAACTCCCTGAACGTATGCTCCGATCCCTTGTGCTCCACCTCGTGTACTACAAACGCGTTGCGCAAGCATTCTTCCACGGCCCCTACGTCTTCCAAAAACGGGCACACTATCCTTGTCCCCAAAACGTCATGGATTGGGATTGCCTCTCCGGTATGTCTCTCCCCGGCTTTACGTTTGAGCAGTTTTGCGTAGTAGGAGGCGAATGTTTTTACGCGGTATTTTATCGTAAAGTGTACATCAATCTCGCATACTTCCGCCCTGAGCCGCGCCTGAAACATTTCGAGTGCGGATATGTAGGAGGGCAGTACATGCGCGTACCGCTCCTGCAGTTGCTGACGGTCAGGGTAAAATTGTCTGTTCATCCCAAAACCAGCCTTTCCAGTGCCAACGGTTCAACCCGTTTTCCGTTTTTATAGACTCTCATATTACCGCCGGAGATCTCGTCTATCAGGGCGATGGTACTGTCCGCACCGACCTTTCCAAATTCAAACTTTATATCGTACAGGTCAAGCCCTTTTTTCGCTAACACATCCTTGATAACCGCTCCGATACGTTTGGTCAAATCCACAAGAATTTTATATTCGCCTTTCGACAGAATCCCAAGCATTTCTAAAGCGTCATCTGTAATAAACGGGTCCTGGCGCGCGTCGTCCTTTATAGTCGCCTCAACAAACGCGTCTAACGGGGCGCCCTCACTTATATAAGCCCCATACCGCCGCAGAAAACTCCCCGTCGCCCTGTACCGGCAAATCACTTCAAGCCCTCTGCCGAAAACAGCCGCCGGCTTAACGGTCATTGCCGTACCGTTGACATCAGCGCTTACATAGTGGGTGGGGATGCCTCTATCGCGCAATATCTCAAAAAACATTTTCGACAGCCGCAACCCCGCCTTGCCCGCGCCGTCTATGGTTAGCCCGACGCTATTGGCCCCGGGATCAAACACCCCGTTTTCGCCGGTGACGTCGTCCTTAAACTTCAGCAGGTAGTTACCGTCGTCAAGCCGGTAAACATCTTTGGTTTTGCCCGCGCAAATCAATTCCGCCATAACGCTTGTTCATTCCTGCAGGGGCGACAGCCCTCGGTGTCGTCCGGTGCCTGATTGTGTGAAAACGGTTACCGTACATAATATAATATATTTTTGTAGGGGGATAGTGTTATTTTTTTTTATCACCGCCGAAAGATGGCGGCTGCCCCCGAACCGATATCGCTAAAAATGAACTTTTCTTTGTTTTATTCAAGGATACATCACGGGGGAGGTGGAAGTCAGAGGGTAAAAGAAAAAACGCGCGCGTAGAAATTGCTTGCGTTTCACTTCGTCATATTGTAATTTATTAGTATGAAACAGTTACTTCCCCTTGGCGGATTAGACGCGCTTTATTCGATATTGAGCGCCGAATTACAGAGAGAGGCGCGCCGGCACAGCGTTACGTTAGAGCCTGGAAACGCTATCAGCCAGTTCAAATATCTCATAGAAATGGCGTGTACCAACGCCGGCGAAAGAGTCGCCGTAATTATTGATGAATACGACAAACCACTTTTAGAGACTATGACGGGAGACGCTGATACACACAAGGCTATATCAAGGCTATATTGAGTACGTTAAAAGGGTTTTACGGCGTTTTGAAATCTTATGACAGATACCTGCGGTTTTTGTTTCTGACAGGCGTGACCAAGTTCTCCAAAGTGAGTGTGTTTTCCGAGTTAAACCACCTCGACGACCTGACTCTCGACCCTTGCTACGCGGACCTTTGCGGTATCACACAGGAGGAGTTGGAGCGGGATTTCTGCCTCGTAATAGATAATATTTTGGAAGAAACCGGCAGAAACAGGGAAGAATACATGGAAAATCTTCGCCAATACTACAACGGCTACCGATTTTCCAAAAAACCGCTTAAAGTATATAACCCTTTCGGTTTGCTCAACCACTTTAAGAAAAACGGTGATTTTGAACCCTATTGGTACGAAACCGGCACGCCGAGTTTTTTGGTAAAGTTGATTACCGAACAAAAAATAAACATCGTCAACCTGAGCAATATGCAAATCAGGCACGAAGATTTCCGCAAGTACGACGTCGAAAACATGAAAGCGGAACCGGTGCTCTACCAAAGCGGGTATCTGACGATAACAGACTACGACGACAACAGAAATCGCTATACCCTCGACTTCCCGAATATAGAAGTCCGCTCATCCCTTACAACGTCCCTGCTTCAACAATACCTGCAAGTCCCGGATGACAGGTCGCGCGCGCTGATTTTCAGGTTGCCGGATTCGCTTGAAGACGGTGATATCGAAGGTGCGATAGAGGCTATACGACAATATATGGCGGGCGTTCCTTACGACATCATTAAAGAAACGGAAAACTACTACGAAACCGCCGTTTTCCTGATGTTCAAAATGTTCGGCCTCAACTGCCGCTCAGAATTACGGATTGCTGACGGACGGATAGACACGCTTGTCGAAACTAAAAACTTCGTCTACTGCTTCGAATTCAAAATAGACAAAACAGCCGACGAAGCGCTGGCGCAAATCGACACAAAAGAATACATGCTGCCGTGGACGGGGAGCGGGAAGAAGATGTTTAAGGTAGGGGTGAATTTTGATTCCGAAAAACGGAATATTGGCGATTGGAAGTATGCAGCCGTTCTGCCTGAATAATCAAACTTTCACCGCCCGTACTACATTATGTAGAGGTTGAGTTTCTTAAAGGTTCACTACTCCGGATTGAAAACCCGGGGGTGGCGCGCTTCCACAAAAATACCTCAATGCACAGCAAAACCCCCAAAACCACCCACAGCCAGTAAGACCATACATTGTTGGACAGATTTCCTATCTGCTCCAAAAACTGCCCGGATTCAAAATAATATATGTCGGCGGCGTTTTGCAGATCGGGGCGCGGAAAAATCATTTCGCTTTCGGACGGGTGCGTCGAAACGGAGAGGAGAGTCGTCTCGCCGCTTGACGATACGAGCGAGTAGACGCCGGGACGGTCTATC
>JAITFQ010000147.1 GCA_031281225.1 Chitinispirillales bacterium | reverse complement strand
CCCCGCGAATCAGCACACCTTTGAGGTCGGGGACGAAGCCGAATCGACCGTGGAAATCTACGCCCGGAACGAAAATGTCTCAACGGGCGTGCTGATTATCGGTAAAAACGGCCCCGACTGGAACAGCAACTACGTTCGGCTCATGGGGACAAACGGCGTTTACCTGATACCCGGCGGCCTGCGGCAGGCCCTGTTTTTTGATATCGAAAGATGGAAGAAAAAGATGCCGGAACCAGAACCGGAACCTGACTTTGTGGAAATTGTGGAAGAATTAGAAGAAAAAAACGATAACGTCAATTAACGGTCAATCGGTCTATGACTACACTGATTATTTTTGCTTGGGGGAATAATGGCATATTTGGGCATAGGATACGCCGGCGGCAAAAACGGGTTCCTGACTGACCTTGTGAACGAGAATCAGGCATGGCTTTCCGGCGACAGGGTCCCGCGGTTCTTCGGCGACTCGTTTCTTGTTATGTACGATTCCAACACCGCGCGCGAATTCGCCAAAAAGTGCGTGGACGCAGACGACGAAAACAGCGTCGCCGTCTACCAGATGGAGCGCCCCTTTCACCAAAAAAACTGATTGGCAAACCGGATAAAAAATGCAATTCACAGAAAAAATCGAACCGGCAAAAATTCTTGGCCTCCTCGCAAAGGCTATCCCCTATTACCTTGAGTCATGGCGGGAGATAGACGATAAACGCGGCCTTTTCGGCTCCATAGACCCCAAAGCGTTTAATATGGCGTCAGTCGGTTCGTCGTCACCGGTCATAGAGTACGTGGTGTACCCGCACATAAATGTCCTTTGCATACTGAGCGCCTACCTGCATCAAAACGAAACAGAATCCCTCGATCCGGTAATCGGTAAAGGCGACCTTATCGTGATGCTCAAAAAAGGCATCGCATGGATATGCGACACCCACGTCACCGGCAGCTTTCCGGTAGATACTTTTCTTGAGCGCAAAAGGTGGGGCGAAAACTGGAGAAGCAGCCTTTGGGCCTCGCTCCTCGGCGTGGTCGCGGTTTTGGCCGAATCGGTGCTTGATGAAACGGAACATATCCGTATCCGCGATGTAATCGCGCACGAAGCCGACCGCTTCACCGGGGTAATGCCGCCGAGCGGCTGCCGCGTAGACTCCAAGGCCGAGGAAAACGCGCAGGACGCCATGCTCATGGCCTGGGCGATAAACCTCTGCCCGCACCATCCGAATCTGCCCGACTGGGAGGAAACTCTGAAACGCTGGGCGGTAAACATCGATTCGAGTATTCACGACAACGCCGACCACAGTGAATATTTCGGCGCGTCCGTTTCCAAAGCCGTGACCACGTGCAACCTTTTTCCCGATTTCACAGCCGAAAACCACGGTTTTTTCCATCCTGATATACTCTCCTACGGGATGTGGGCCGTACTCGCGATGGCGGCATACAAATTTCAAAGACGCGAGCCGCCCCCCTTTCTCTTGCGGAAAAATCATCAACGCGCTTTCGATATACTTATGCGCTTCTGCCTGCCAAACGGGATGCTCTTCGCGCCGGGCGGGCACGACATGCCCCTGTTCATGCCGCACCCATTCGTCCTCGCCTGGGGCCACTGGAACAGTGATCCGCGCGCCACGCACCTGACCGGCAAACTTCTCTCATGGATGAGCGCCAACCTCGTCTCAAAAAACGAAAAAGAGGGCCCGTGGGTACACGGTTTTGAGCAATCGCACGACGGATGGGAGCTATTCTTTCAAAGCCAGGTCGGCGCCGAACTCGCGCTCCTCGCCTGCCTGCCGTTCCCGAAAGAACAGCGCATATTCTCCGCCGGACAGGTAGAAAACGCAATTGATACAAGGCACATATACCCCTACGTCGAAATTTGCTACAGAAGAAATGTGCGCTCCACACGCAGCGTGGCGTGGAAAGCCATAGGCGGCCACCCGATGATCGGCCTGAGCCTCCACTCCCGCCCCGAACTCATCGCCTCGTTCAAAGCCGCCCTCTTAGGCGTGCCGTCCGTCGACGACAGGATCAAAGCCTCCGAGGTGCTGTTCCACAACGACAAATACCAGCGCGACGGATTCGACACCTGCGGGCGCATAGCCTACTTCGGGGCAAGCGGCCGAAAAATCCTGACGCGCGAACTGCGGATCATCACCTGGGCAGAAGAAGGGCTTGTAGTCTTAGACAGGATCACCGCCGACGCGGAAGTGACGGTAAACGAACAGTACCTCTCCCCTGCCTACATAGTAAACGATCACTGGACCAACGGCTCCATCGATGTTGTGAGCGGTTCATTCAGGGAAGCCGTTACATACGAGCAGCGCAAGTATAAGGAGATGACCTGCCCCGCGTGCTGGGCGAACATCGACAACCAGTTGCTTTACCAAATTTTGTGGGGCCGCTCCAAAGGGCTGACCTACATCCCCGGCGGGGAGCGCAACGCGCCGCCGTACTGGAAGAACTGCCGTCTCGACATGCTCGCCATACACGTAGAACCGCTGAGCGCCAAGCCCGGAGATGTAGTATACAAGGCCGGCTTCTACATCGGCGGCGGCAAAGGCTCCCGCCTCTTCAAAACATCCGGAAACCCCGGAGAATTTTTCAAAGGGTTAGTGGTAATGGACGGAAAAAATACGATTGGACTGGATTGAGGCAGCCGAATTAAATAGCCGCTCCTTATTCCGCTACACGATGGTTGCCGACAATTTCAAAACCATAGACATGGGTACGCTGTCCATTGTACGCAATTTCGAATGTGGTTCAAAAAAAAATAAAAAAAAATACCCTTGACAGCCTGCCCATATAGTATATTATATTTGTCGGGGTGCTGACCCTGTGTACGCATACACACATAAAAAATATCAAAAATATTTGGAAAGGGCGTTTGGTTTGTCTATTGAATTGCTTTCGGAGTTGGAAGATAAAGTCGGATCGCTTGTGCAGTCGCTCAAAGAGTTGAGGGATGAAAACGTCGCCCTCAGAGAGACAGTCGGGGTTGTCGAGGGGTTGCAAAGCGAGAATGGCGGACTGAAGGGTGAGAATGAGGAGCTCAGGAGGCAGCTTGAAGCGCTCAGGGCGGACGCTGACGAGCAGCGGGAAAAAATGGATTCGGCTGCGGAGCGCATTAAGGGGTTGCTCTCTACGCTCAATTCGGCGCAGTAACCGTTGCTGAAACCAGTTGCGGCGCGTCTGTGGGGAGAAAGAAAGGGGTCTATGAGTTCTGAGAGCGTTCGGGTAAAGTTAAAAATCTTTGATACGGAATTTTCCATCAGGGACAATAAGGGCGGTGCGGGCGCGGAAACGCTCGAACAGGTTGCGTATTACGTAAAGTCCAAAATAGCGGAATTGCAGGAGCAAACCAAAATAAGGGACGAAGGGAAAATAGCGGTGATGTCAGCCCTGAACATCGCGATGGAATTGTTCGAAACCAAGGCGAAATATGAGGCCGAAGCAAGAAAAGTGCAGGAGTGTCAGGAAAGAATCAAGTCGATCAATAACATGATCGGCAGCGTAAAAAAGGTCAACTGACAGCGGGCTTTGCTTGTTTTGGCGTGTTGTACACCCGGCGTTACTCTCAAAAACGCACGGTGCGCCGTTCTCGGCGTTGCCGGTGCGCATCTATCTAGATGGCGACCCCACACCCCCCTGTATAACAAGCGGGCGGACACCGTTCGTCCGGCGGTTGTGTGCGTTCATCAGTGCGTTTTTAGATACGGAAAAGGTTCCGGTGTCTTTGATGCCGGATTATATATACATAATAACATATAAATAGGAGGTTTTGTGTTTGTTGCTATCCTTCCATACATACTGGCAGCCCTTGCGGTAGCTGGTGCCGCCTTCATAGGCGGCTTCTTTTGGCGCGTCGTTGTTGACAGAAAGTACAAGCGGGAGCAGGAAGAGCAGTTGCAGAAGAAGGCCGAATTGATACTGAAAGAGGCAAAAAACGAAGCCGAAATTCAGAAAAAAACGGCAATTCTTGAGGCGAAAGACGAGTGGTTCAAAGCAAAAACGGA
>JAITFQ010000105.1 GCA_031281225.1 Chitinispirillales bacterium | reverse complement strand
GCCCAAAGGCGTTTCGGTCGTCCCCGTATCGTTACTGCTGGGGGGCGAGAGGAGATACATCATATCACCAAAAGAACCGCTCACCCCGGGCCGGTTCGAGTCATTTCAAAACGGACTGTACGTAGAACACACGGCGGCTATGATCTCCGACGCGGTACGGTGCTCAATCGCGGGGATTTTTGCCGCCCAGGAGAGCAACAATGTTCCGTGGCGGCTTTATTCCCGTTTGCCGGCCGGCGGCAGTATGGTAGAGATCGGCAGCGGGGTTTTTGGCCAAGACAGGCAATTTTTGCTGACATTCGACATCGCGCCGGAGCAGCGGCAATATTATTTCGAGGTGAGGATAGACGGGCAAGCTGTCACGTTTCCGATTGACCTGTCGAGTTTCTGGGCGGACAGCGGGACGTTAGTCATAACGGAGATCTATCCCAAGGGCGGGACGGCCGCGGCGGCGGGGCAGCCCGAATGGTTTGAGCTGAAAAACGTTTCGTCTGCGGAGGTCAACCTGAACGGCTGGATGTTCGGCAATTCCAAGGATACATCCATAATTATCTCAACCGATTTTTTCCTGCCGCCCGGCGGCTACCTTGTGGTAACGAGGGACACCGTGGCCATGCGCCGGATGTACCGCGGGATCCAGTACCTCATAAGGCCGGCGCGCTGGCACACACTCAACAGTTTCAACGACACGCTTAGCGTCTGGTCGCCGCGCGGGATCGAGGTTGACATTGCCGCCTACCGCAGCACGTGGTTTACGCGGTGGACGAATCAATCCCTCGAACGGCTGTTTATCGATGGATACGGCGGGACCGATTCCGCCTCGTGGGTTCTTTCCGACCGCCCCACGCCCGGATTCCCCGGCGGCGCGTCGGAGTGGCGCGCCGTATCCGCGCCGTCGCTCGACATCGGCCCCATACCTTTCAGCCCCAACGGCGGCGGGGCCGGCGATGTGCTTGCCATCCGAATGAAAGTTCCGCCGAACGTCAGGGCGAGCGTCAGGATTTTCAGTTTTGACGGAAAGCTGCTCAGAACATTCGCCGGCGAAAGGGAGGTGATATACTGGGACGGCACAACCGACACCGGCCGCCCTGCCGCACCCGGCCCCATATACGTC
The DNA here is from genome assembly GCA_031281225.1 of Chitinispirillales bacterium. Classification (GTDB taxonomy): domain Bacteria; phylum Fibrobacterota; class Chitinivibrionia; order Chitinivibrionales; family Chitinispirillaceae; genus GUT77. The sequence continues at coordinate 3,046 of JAITFQ010000105.1, read as the reverse complement.
GTCGCGGAGTTCGCGTCGGGCGGGGGCCGGCAGGTGATACGGAAGCAGGGGATTTTGTGGAGATGACGGGGGTTATTAATGATATGGAAGCGAAAGCCGGGATGTACCGGCAGGGGATGAGTTTTAAGGATGCCTGCGAGAAACTTTTCGGTTTGCTTGGCGGGAGGAGGGAAATAATGTTAAAAAATGATAATGATGGCGGAGAGGCACGGTTGAGTAAATCGTCGATTGGGAAGTTGATGTCGAACGTAGCGGCCCGTAAATCTGTGGATAACGGTTTTGCGAAAGGGCAGCATTACGCCGTAGCTTCTGATATTGATAATTTATACCGTGATTCGGTTAAAATTAGGTCTCATTCGGACAAGCATAAAAATCCTGATGTAACCATACATCGTTTTGCCGTACCATTACACTTTGATGATGGAGTAGCATATATCACTATAAAAGAAAGTACACAACATGGGAGACGGGTGCATAGTGTAGAACTTATGAAAATAAAAAGGCTCGAAAGTGTGTTAGAAGAAGCAAAAACTTCGTCTAATCACGTTCCCTCTTCGAGCCTAAAAGAAAGCCGGAGGTACGATATTAGAAGAGGCGGAAGGGAACTTCCTTACACACTTCCCTCTCCAGGCTTTCCCAAAGACACGCTCGGGGGCATATCAGAAGAAACGGGAGAAAACTCCCTTACGCGCTTCTCCACCCTGAGCTTCATAATACTAATATACGATATTTATTTAACGCTGTCAATACCCAAATTCATTTTTTTGCTTATTAACAATCTTCGATTGTTTGTTGTGACGGCACAAGCCGACGATTTTGAAATTTTCAAATGTGTGAAATACATTGTGTAGTTACAAATAAAAACTATTGGAGGAGACGTTTTATGATTATTATGAGAAATACGCGCAAATCGGTTTGGGCGGTATGGGCTTGTTTTACGGTGATGATGCTTTTTGCCGCTCTCACAGCAGGCCCGCGCGATCCGTTCCCGATTGGGCATTGCATGATGTCGCAGGGGGCGGTTGTCGAGACGGAGGGGGTATCGGGGCGTCAGCCGTGGACCTCCGCGGCGTTTTACCGCGACACTTTGCGTTGGGGGGTGTCCGCGGCGGCTGTCGGCTACCATGGCGTCGGATCGGTGTCGCAGTACGCGGTCGGCGGATTCGGGACGCTCGGCCCTGTGGTCTGCAAGGCGGCTATTATGCAGCTCGACGCGATGCGCGTTTACTACGAGCAGACATTTGCCGTATCAGCCGGAAGCGCGTGGCGCTCCCTCACATTCGGCCTCGACGCGCAGGGCTACCGCACAGGTTTGTACGGCCAATCTTTCAACACGCGCACAATGGCCGCCGTCGGCGCCGCGCTTCATATTCAAACAAACCGGATAAGCGCCGACATCGCCACCCAGGGCTTCACCGTATTGAGCAGCGGCGACCCTGAATCCGACCCTGTCCCGCACATCACCGCCCGCGTTTGTACGGTAAGAAACAAATATGGTTCGCAGGGCGCAATGATAAGAATAACACCGGTTGACGCCGCCCCTGTAAGGTTCGTCCTGGCGCAAGAATACCGAATAGGCGCACTATTCGCGCTGTCGGCGTCCATTGCCTCCAACCCGACGACAATCGGCTTCGGAATATCGTTAGATAAATCCCCCGTAAACGGTTCCGCGGCCGTGGTGAATCACCCGTTTTTGGGCTGGTCGAGGGGGGTATCGGTTGATTACGCCCGGTGATGATTAAGAATGTTGACGGTGAGGGACATGTTCCGAATTCTTTACGATTCAGTTCAAGGCTTTCAGGTCTTTCGCTTGTGAATCGGTTTCACATTAATTATTTTAAAGTGAGTTCACAATTTCGGAAAGAAGCAGTAGGCGGAGCGGAGGTTTTGGTTTGAGTGGCTGCTTAACTTAACCTTACCGAAAGGTAATCGGTTTATGAATTTCATTCCCGCGCCAATAAGTTGGATTGTAGCTTTGCTGCCAAATATATGGTTTTGGATTGTGATCATTATTTGGCTTACGGGTACCGTCGCATGGTGGATTACAAAATGGCTCGCCGAAACACCGAGCGGCTTCGGTGAAGATGACGAACCTGACTGGGATTGACATTCAATAACAAGGGTACTTAATTTTTTATATAGAAAAAAAAGCAATTCACAAAAATTATCGAAAAATTCCACAATGTATCCCTCAAAACGAGGTAGATTACCTAAAATGAACACGGTTTGAGATTAAGGCAGGTTTCAATCCACGCGCCCGTGATGGGCGCGACTGAGGCGCACTATGTAGTCCGCCATTGCGGCCTGCAAGTTTCAATCCACACGCCCGTGATGGGCGCGACTATTGTGATAATTCCGATTGTGTACAGATTTTTGTTTCAATCCACACGCCCGTGATGGGCGCGACCCGGGGCAGTATTTACCACCGTCCCGTATCTCTTGTTTCAATCCACACGTCCGTGATGGGCGCGACTCCATCCGCAGGAAAGAGCAAGGGCAGGTTGACATGTTTCAATCCACACGCCCGTGATGGGCGCGACCGTACTGCGCTTTCATCGTTACCTTGCCACCCTGGTTTCAATCCACACGCCCGTGATGGGCGCGACCATAATACAAGTACGACAGCCCACGCTGACATCAGTTTCAATCCACACGCCCGTGATGGGCGCGACCCCTGATTAGCTACCTACAAACCGCAGGGGTTAGTTTCAATCCACACGCCCGTGATGGGCGCGACTTGGCAACATTTCCCCAAGCCGTACTCATGTCGGTTTCAATCCACACGCCCGTGATGGGCGCGACTACGCCGCGGAGTTTGCGGAGGACGGCGTACCTAAGTTTCAATCCACACGCCCGTGATGGGCGCGACTTGTACTGGTTGCCATCCGATAGTCCGTTCCGTTTCACGTTTCAATCCACACGCCCGTGATGATCTTCCCTCAATTTGGTGACACCCCTGTTACGTTATTGTTCTGCCGTTGGCGTTGTTGTTGCTGTTTCGCCGTGTCCCCCGCGGGGGACACGAGTCAAAATTTTCGCGTATCAA
>JAITFQ010000053.1 GCA_031281225.1 Chitinispirillales bacterium | reverse complement strand
CGGCCGCGGGGTTTATGCGCGAAAGCATAAACTCCACTTTTTCCAAAAGCGCCAGCCCCCCCCCGACATCCCCGACCCCCCCCCCCCCCCCCATATACGCGCACACGCGGTAGTTGCACACTCATCAAACATCGGCTGCAACTCTTCCAACACCCGCGACAATTCCGCCTCCAAAAGATTCATCTTACCCTCCGAAACCAAAGCCGTCCCCTCTGTAAGCAACTTTTCAATATCGGCAGCGACGCTCTGCAAACCGGCTTTGCCAATCTGCCCCGCGCTCCCCTTCAACGTATGCGCTAACCTGTACGCCGATTCCACATCGCCTTTATTGACAGCTTCGGCAATGCCATCATATAAACTTTGACCGTTTTTAGCAAAGTTGACCTGCATTTTTTTCCGCAATTCGTCGTCAACCCGCGCCCGCTCGTCACTATCCGCGGCGGAACTGCTCACGGGCGTCAAATATTTTAACAGCACGCGCCACAGCTCCTGCGATGTATAGGGCTTGCCTAAATAATCGGACATCCCGTGCTTCCTGTAATTTTCCAATTCGTCAGCCTTTACGCACACGGTCACCGGAACTATGGGGGTTCCCGTACGTAAGGCCGCTATCGCCGACACGGCTTCAATCCCGCCCATAACCGGCATAAACATGTCCATAAAAATCAGGTCAAACGGCTTTTCGCCCTTTTGCGCCCGCTCTCTCACCGCCTCCACGGCCGCCTTTCCATCCTCTGCCGCCACAGTTCTAATCCCCACATTGGCGAGGTGTTCGCGCATAACTTCCCGGTTCATGGCGTCGTCGTCACAAACCAAAATTAACGCGCCGCCAAAGCGCGGTTTTTTGAGAATGTCGAACTGTGCGTCATCTAATTCCATTTTGCCGGATTCCGTTTTTGAAATATCGAGAATATCATTTACCGTATACAAAAGGCTCTTTGTGTTTTCGGTAATCTTGGCCAGATACTCTTTGACCTGAGGCGCGGCGACGCCGTCCGCCGCGTTAAGCGCAAGTTCCGCGAACCCCATAATGCTGTTCATGGGTGTGCGGATCTCCTGGCTCACCGTCGCCAAAAATCTGTTTTTGGCCTTGTTGCTCGCCTCGGCAATCTCTCTCTTGCGTATCCCCTCGATGATTGCCTTGCTTCTCTTTTTGTCCCTCACATATATGACTGTAAGGATAACAAGCAGCATACCGAGCACAACGGCGGTAGAGATTATCCACGGTATCCGCGCTTGCGCTAATTTTACGCGGTAGTCGTAAGTCTTGCGCAGCCATTGCTCCGAAACCGCCTCGACGTTTACAAAAGCAAGCGCCTTCTCGACAATGGAGAGCAAAACGCCAGCGTCTGCATTAAACCCGAAAGTCGATTCAAAGGGGTTATCGAACACGATGTTGGCCTTGTAGTACGGAAGCTCCTGATAGTGGGTCAGTTGCAGGAGGATGTTGCTTTGGTTCATCACCATATCAACCTCGCCGCGCGCCAAAGCGTCCAAAGCGGCGTACACGGTGCCGTACTCTATGGTGTTTTTGTGGTTTGGAAACCATTCTCGAAACAGATAAGTGTGAGCGACGCCCGCGGTTAACCCTACCCTCACGGAATAAACCTCGCTCATATCAATATCGCGGAATTCCGTTTTTGATATGAGCACCGACCGGTCTGTAAAAAACGGGGTCTCCGACCATAAAAAGCGCCCCTCCCGTTCAGGCGTGCGGATAAGCTCGGAAACAATGAGCGCGTCCCCGCTTTCGAGCATTCTGAAAAGTTCCGACCATTCCGTATCCTTGCCGTGAGCGACCTCAAATTTAAGGCCGGTCAAAGCCTCCACCTCTCTCAGTATGCCAAATGATATCCCCTGCCATTCGTTCTCACGGGTGTTGTAAAAACTTACCGGATAATTGTCGTGCTCCGCCGCGAACGGTATGACGGGGTTATCCCTTATAAAGTCAAGTTCTTCCTGAGAGAACCGCGTAAACAGCGTATGCTTTCTGTACTCGCCGGCCCCCTTACGGTACATATCGCTTAAATAGCGGTAGCCGCCGCTTGAAAGCGCCTTTTGTACGACGGATATAAACGGTTCAAGCTCCGCCCTTCGCGCGGAGAGAGAAACCGGAGTGTAGAGGAGCGGAAAAAAATTCTTGACCGTAACATCCCCCATGGCGTCAAAAACCGCCTGCGCCACATTCTCGGCCAAAAGGGCGTCTATCTCCCCCGTTTTCATAAGCTCGTAGGCGTCCCTGTAACTGTTTACATAAACCGGCTCGAACGTGCCGGCCGCGTGGTACATCACGTCGCCGATAGTGGTAGTCCCCCTAATGAGCGCGTACCGCGGAAGGCGCGTTTGCGCTATCTCCGGGAGCGGCTCGCTGCCCTCAATACGTATGTAGTTTATTGTGCGCTGGACAATGGCGTCGGTCATAAAATAAGTTTGACGGCGCTCGTCGTTGGGGGTAAGCTCGTGGGTGAAATCGACCGAACCGTTTTCAAGCCCGTCAATCATATCCATCCACGTATAAAGCCGCGGCTCAAACGGAATCCCAAATAATTTTGTCAGCCAGTCGCAAAAATGCACCGTGAACCCGCCTATCTCGCCGTCTATGCCGATAAACATCTCGGTACTCAGCGTCATCCCGTAAACAAAGCCGCCAACCCGCTCCCGAACCGCCTCGATCGCCGCTATCTCTTCGGCGGTCACGCCGGGGATAACGCGGTATGAAGAAAAAACCGGCAGTTCAAAACTACGTTTTTCCACTCCGGGCATACAGCCAAAAATCACGGTTATTAACAATACGGGAAACAAAGCGCGCGCCAATCCGTTTACGCCACTCATTTTTCCAGTCTTTTCCTGTTTTCCAATCACATGCAGCCTCCAATTCGTTTCCAGTTATGTATCCGCATACAACCATTTATTTCGGTATACCATCAACAATTTTTTTCTTCAACTCCGCAAGCGTTTTGGCCGCGGATTCAAAGTCGTAATCCTCTATCTGACGCACAAGCCCGCCCGCGCCCGGAACTGCGCGGATATCGTCTATCAAATTGGTTACCGCGGGGTTTATGTTGTCAATCATCGGCTCTATCTTTTCAAACAGCGCCAGAATCGACTCGGCGCTCAGCGATTCATCTTCGACATTTTTTGCCATGTACTCGTCAAACAACGGCCGCAGCTCTCCTAAAACCCGCGCCAGTTCGGTTTTCAAAAGAGCCATCTTTTCCGCCGGAATCGAAACCGCGCCCCCTTTTAGCAGCCCCTCAACTTCTACCGCGATATTTCGCAGGCCGGTTTTACCTATCTGCCCCGCGTTCCCTTTCAACGTATGCGCCAGCCTGTGCGCGAGTTTCAAATCGCCGGTATCAATCGCCGAAGCAATATCGGCGAATACGGTTTGACTGCCTCTGACAAAGTTGATTTGCAGTTTCGTCAATAACTCGTCCCTGTCCCGCGCCTGTTCTTTTTCATCTACCGCGGAAACGCTTATGGGGGTAAGATATTTTAACAGCACGCGCCACAATTCCTGCGACGTAAACGGCTTGCCTAAATAATCGGGCATACCGTGCTTTTTGTAATTTTCCACCTCGCTCGTCATCACGTTCGCCGTCACCGCGGCTATGGGGGTTCCCGTGCGCAGGGCCGCTATCTTCGTGGCGGCTTCAATCCCGTCCATAACCGGCATAAACATATCCATGAAAATCAGGTCAAACGGCTTCTCCCCCCTTTGCATCCGCCCCTCAACCGCCTCCACGCCCACCTTTCCGTTATCCGCCATCACCGTCCGAATCCCCACGCTGGCGAGGTGCTCGCGCATAACCTCCTGATTCATGGCGTTGTCGTCACAAATCAAAATCAATACATTGTCAAAGCGCGGTTTTTCGAGAGTATCAAATTCCGTACTGTCGAACTCTCCGTCGGACGCGTCCACAGTTTCAAAGGTGATTTCAAAATAAAACGTACTGCCGGCGCCGGGCGCACTCTCCACGCTAAGCCTCCCGCCCATCATCTCCACTATGCTTTTAACTATCGAAAGCCCAAGCCCCGTGCCGCCATAGTTGCGCGTTGTGCTGGAGTCCGCCTGAATAAACGGCTCAAATACTTTTTCGACCTGCTCGGCGGTCATCCCTATGCCGTCGTCCCTTACGGCAAAACATATCGTCGCGCTGCCGCCCTCCGAACACTTTGTTACGGACGAAAGCCTGACGGCGCCGGCCTCCGTAAACTTTACGGCGTTGGACATGAGATTCATAAGCGCCTGATAAAGCCTGACCGGATCGCCCAAAAGTTTTTTACCAACCGGCGGCTCCACGTAAAACATCAGGTCAAGCCCCTTGGTTTTAGCGCTCGGCATGATGACGGACTGGCAGCGCGAAATAATATCGCACAGGTCAAACGGCACGCGCTCCAATTCGATTTTTCCCGATTCTATTTTTGAAATATCCAAAACATCGTTTATGATACGCAGGAGCCATTTTGTACTGCCTGTAATTTTCACTAAATAGTCCCTGATCTGCGGCGAGGCGTATTCATCCGACGCGCCAAGCGCAAGCTCGGCGAACCCCATGATACTGTTCATGGGCGTGCGGATTTCGTGGCTCATCGTCGCCAAAAACCTGCTCTTGGCCTTGTTGCTCTCCTCGGCGGCCTCCGCCCTGCGCAGCCCGTCAATGATTGCCATGTTTTTCCTCTTGTCCCGCACATATATGGCCGTAATGATAATGAGCAGCGCGGCGAGCGTGGCGGCGAGGGCGATTATCCACGGCGTTTGCGCCTTCGCTAATTTTACGCGGTAGTCGTAGGTCTTGCGCACCCACCGCCCGGAAATCGCTTCGGTGTCAATCAGTTCAAGCGCCTTGTCGACAATGGAGAGCAAAACGTCCGCGTCCACGTTAAACCCGAAAGCCGATTCAAAGACGCTGTTGAACACAACATTGGCCTTGTATCCCGGAAGCTCCAAAAAATTCGTCAGCCACAGAAGGGTGACGGCGCTTGTAACCATCATGTCAACCTCGCCGTTTATCAATGCCCTTATGGCTTCATCCTTGGTGTTATATTCCACCGTTTTTTTATGATTTTGGAACCATTGATTAAACAGCATGGAGTGCGCGCTGTTTTTGGTGAGCCCCACTTTTACCGACAAAACCTCGTGCAGGTTGATATCGCGGTGTTCCGTTTTGGATATAAGCGCGGTGTTGTCTATCAAAAACGGAGTGCTCGGCCACAAAAAGCGCCCTTCCCGCTCCTTTGAACGGACTAATTCGGAGATCATAAGCATATCGCCGTTTTCAAGCAATCTGAACAATTCCGGAAAGCCGGCACCGGGTTTATTGGCAACCACAAACTCAAGGCCCGTGAACGCTTCTATCTCCCTTAGCACATCAAAACTTATCCCCTGCCACTCCTTGTGGCGGGTATTATAAAAACTTATCGGATAGTTGTAGGACTCCGCCGCGAACGGTACGACGGGGTGTTTTTGTATGTACTCGATCTCCTCTTCGGTAAGCCGCATAAACAACTTGTGCTTCATGTATTCCCGATAGCCCCGGCTGTGGAACTCGTTCAGGTAGCGTATAGCGCCGTCGTCTAACGCCTTTTGCATAATGGAGATAATGGGCGCGAGCGCCTGATTTTTCGTCGTAAGGGAGGTCGGGCTGTATATCAGCGGATAAAAGTCTCTCGCCAGAACGTCGCCGTAAACGTCGAAAACGGTCTCGTTGGCATTTTCAGCGATAAGGGCGTCAACCTTCCCCGCCTTCAAAAGTTCGTACGCCTCGACGTATTCGGACACATAGACAGACTCAAACGTGCCGCCCGCGTAGGCTTGCACGGCGCCTACGGTCGTAGTCCCCGAGAGGAACGCGTACCGCGGCAGACGGGTCTGAGCGATTTCGGAAAGGTGCGCGCTGCCAACAATCTGAAAAGACCTGACGGAGCGCTGGGTGATGGCGTCGGTCATAAAAAAAGTTTTCCGCCGCTCGTCGGTCGGCGTCAGATTGCCGGCAAAATCGATCGAACCGTTTTCAAGCCCCTCAAACAGTTCCGCCCAGGTAAAAAGTTCTGGCTCAAACGGAATCCCGAACAGTTCGGTCAGCCAGCCGCAAAAAAGCGCCGTGAACCCCCGTATCTCGCCGTCCCTGTTGATAAACGCCTCGGTACTCGGCATCATCCCATAGACAAAGCGATCAAACCGCCCCCTAAGCGCCTCAACCGCCGCGGCCTCCTCCTCCGTCACCCCCGGGATATCGCGGTACGTGGAGTAAGACGGCGACTCATAGGGCTGTTTTTTGCCGGAAGCGGCGTAGGACGGGGCGAATGCAGTCGATAACAGCAAGAATAACAGTACCGGCAGCGCCGCGCGGGGTATGGAAATACTGGTCAATTTGCCGGTTATTCTCATTCAAAAACCTTTTTAGCGATATAAATCCGCGGCCTAATCGTTCCACAAACCTGTGAAATAGCAAACATTCGCAAGGCCGCCTCGACTGTGATAAGGTGTTTTTCGCTTATTATACTGCCTATGTTACTAAATATAATAAAGAACAAGGGTGAAAATCAAAATTTTATTAATTTTTTTTGTTTTTTTCGGGCAGGGGTATTGCCGGCTTGAAACTTCTCAATCCTGTTGTTTAGCGGCCTTTTTAATTTCCACCTCAATATCAGAAAGAACTTCAGCGGCATCTAATGTGTGTATCGCTTCAAAAGTTGTTTCTATATATTCAAAAATATTACAGTTTTTGAACAGATTATAGACAACGCGTCCCGTCAAATTGTTTTTTACGCGATACTGTTCTATCAGATATATTTTATATTTTTCGACATTTTTCATAAAACGGCCTCCGGTATTTCAAACAGCCCTGTTTTTTGTTCGTGGTCGAAAAGCATAAACAGAAACAGTTTACTAAATTGCCAGATACCGTTATCTTTGTCTTCGAGAAAAGCATACGTCTTTGAATTATAAAGCAAATCCATAGCAACTGTAACGCTGATACTATATTTTTCCGCAATAAAATCCACAAGCCCCTTTGTTATCGCAAAAAGCAAAAACGAATATCTTTCATTGGACATTTTTACTCTCCCTGAAAAGCAATCTGTTCATAAGATTTTGTGTTTTGAAGACGTATTGTGCGTAATTTGTTGTCGTATAAAATCCCCCGCCAAAATCCATCGGATGCGTCTGTTGCAGAACTTTTGGGTATTCCACGACCTGATTGCTCCCATGATATAACTCCATCAATAGCCTGTTTCTCCCTTACAACGAAATGTTATTTTAGATATTTGCTGTTTTTGCTTGCATATCTATACATCCCCCCTTACCCCCAATAAATTTACATAAAGCGCAGCGAAAAGTCAATGGGATAAAAATTTTTAAAATATTTGACTGCCGGCAGCGCCATGATTTATATTGCTCTAAATCGTGGCTTCGACAGGCTCAGCCACCGGGTGCTGGTCGTTGCCTGAGCTTGTCGAAGGCAACATTACAGAATGCCGTGACAGGAATATGGTTTTGTTTGGATTGGATTGTGAACCTTATATTTAGGAATAGATTAACATGGAACTGCTTTTGTTGACTAACACATCATTCATAATTATATATTGCACACTTGCGGCGACGCTGGTTTTTGCCCTAAAAACGCCGTTTTTAGCCCAAAAAC
>JAITFQ010000101.1 GCA_031281225.1 Chitinispirillales bacterium | reverse complement strand
GAGCAATACAGCGCGTAATAGTCGCCCTGCATGTTTATGGTGTTGACCAGCCCCCAAAGCAACGTAGTCTTCCCGGTCTGCCGCGCCGCGTGGATGACAAAGTAGTGGCCTTCGTCTATCAAGCCCATCAATTCGGCATGGATACCCCGAAACGGGTCAAGCATATAGTGCCTGTTCGCCAGACACGGGCCGGCAACATTAAAAAACAGTTTGGATTTGGGCATTGGTCAACTCCGGTTATATTTTACAGGGCTATTGCATAATATAGTATTTTTTTCCGCACAAAGACGGATTATTTTGTACAGTCCGTCAATACACTCTTGCCCCCGCTCCACAGATTTTTAATAAATACTTGATATTTGGGTGTGCAATAAATGATAATATATATATGTGTAAAAATATTATCTACAAAAACGGGCGTTCCGGCGGCGTTGCGTTCCGGGTGATTATTTGCGCGGTGTCGCTCATTCTTCTCGGCGGCGCCATATTCGTGCTTCTCAAAACGTTTCAGACGGGCAAGGAGGACGACCACCGAAGAGCCTTACAACTCAGCGAATACGGGCTGCAAGAGGCTTTTAAGCGGCTTGCCGAGTCGCAGGAGTGGAGCACGGAGTTCTCCGACAAGCCGTTTGACGACGACGGCAATTTCACCGTGTCATTCACGCGGGAGGTGAGAAACGATACCCTGCATATCAGCATTATATCGACAGGGGTGAGCGGTACAGTCACCCGAATAGTGGAGCACACTTTGCGGATCTGCCTCGTGGAAGCGCCCGCGGATGACAGCGGTACGGTTGAGGAGCTCATGGACGGGGAGCCTACTGACGAGGCGGCGGAGCAACAATGAACCTGTTCAAAAAGATGAAAGGGCAAAAATTCACGGTCGGGCTCGACATTGGCAATCACTCGCTGAAGATTGTCAAGCTGCGCCATAACAAGGACAGCTATTTTCTCGAAGCCACCGGCATCAAGGAACTGCCCAAGGGTACCATTGAGGGGGGCGAAATCAAGAAACGGGATGTGCTTATAGACGCGCTCACCCACATCGTGAATCAGTGCGACCCGAATATACGTGAGATTGTCTTTTCGATGAGCGGCAACGGGATCATATCCGACAAGGTGATGTTCAAAATTGAAGACGACGATAACGCGGACGAGTTGATTTTGTGGGAAGCGAGCCAGCGCAGCCCGTTTGACGTTGACGACATCACGCTTGACTACAAGATTTTGCGCAAAATACCCGAAACTGGCGAAACTGAAGTGCTTCTCGTCGCGGCTAAAAACCAAATAATGCAGAGTTATCTCGACCTGATTTACGACGCGGCGCTCGTGCCGGTCATAGTCGACGTAGACGCCTTCGCCATCACCAACTGCTACGGCCTCGAATGCGCCGGACTGCCCGACATGGGGACGGTGGCGTTGCTCAACATCGGGCACAACATGACGAACATTACGTTTATCAAGGACAAGGTATACCACTCCACGCGCGACATCTCCACCGCCGGGGAGTTTTTTAACCGTATTTTACAGCGCAACATGGGGCTTTCGAGCGAAGACGCGCTGCAAGCGATAAAGGGCAAGACCACGGGGACTATCGACATGAGCCAGCTCAAACAGAGCGTCAGCTATGCCGCCGAAGAACTGGCGTCGGGGATTGACCTCGCTTTCTCATACTACAAGTCGTCCGACAATACCGACTCGATAGACAAAATAGTGTTATCGGGCGGCGGGGCGTACATCCCAAGTTTATCGCAGTTTCTTGAGGACAGGTACGAAACCAAGGTTCAGATATCTAACCCACTCGCGTTTGTCCAGTACAATAAGAGCCTTTTCGGCGATACCGACGTCCAAAGCATCGGTGCGCTTCTCACCGTCGCCATGGGGCTCGCCCTCAGAAAGCCGGGGGAGTAATGATAGAAAGAATAGAGATAAACCTCCTTCCCGCCGAGTATCGGGTACGCAAAAAAACAATAAAAATTCCCCGCGCCGCCATATACCCCGCGCTGCTGCTTTTGGTGCTCGTAGTTTTGATGGCGCTCTACACCATATACCTGAGAGACCAGGAAGCGGAGCTCAACCAAAGTATTGAAACTATCACCAAAGAGATTCAGGCAAACAGGCATATACAGCAGGAGATAAACACCATCCGCTCGGAGATGCAGACTACCGAGCAGAAGATACGGGCTTTGGAGCGGATAACCGTAGACCGCGAGAAATGGGTGCGGCTTTTGGAGATTTTGAGCAACAGCCTCCCTTCATACACGTGGTTAGTATCGGTGAGGGAAGAAGCTGGGCCGCCGGAGCGGCTGAACATTGAGGCGCGGACGTATTCATTTCCGGAAGTCGCCCATTACATGACGAGGCTTGAGGAGAGCGACTACATAAAGGAGGTCGCGCTCACCGGAATAGAGCAGATACAGGGGGCCGACCGGATGATGTACAGGTTTAACATCATCTGCGCCTTAGACGGCGAGATTGGGCTTAGCGCCCTCAGCGCGGCAAACGGCGAAGCCGCCGCAGATACCACCGGCGCGCCCGCCGCTGGGGCCGCGCCGCAGGGAAGAACGCCTAGAGGAGGCAGATAATGGCAAAAACAAAGAGAAAAAAATTCAAGTTCGACCTGAAAGACCCCAAAACCAAGTTCGCCCTTGCCGCCATAGCGATTATCGCCGTGGTGGTCTACGGATGGTACGAGCAGGTCTATACCCCCCTGCACGAGAGTGTTACCGCGCTCACTGAGAGAAAAACGCAGTTAGAGGCCGAACTCATGAGGATAAACGCCCTCAAGCCGCAGCTCGACAGGCTACGCCAGGAATCTATCGCGCTCGAAGCGCGGCTCGACTCGCTCAAAAACATATTCCCCGACCGCAACGAGGTCCCGCGCCTCATACGCGACCTGACCGCCATGAACAGAAAGAGCAACATATCGACGACGCGCTTTACCCCAAAACCCGACGTGGTGCGGGATTATTACGTAGAGAACAAGTACGATGTGTCGATAACGGGAAATTACCACAATATAGGGGAGCTTTTCAGCCATTTGGCGAATTTTCAGCTCATCGTTAACCTGTCGAACGTAACGATAACCGCCAACCCGGGCTTTACCCCCGGCGGCAACGTAAGAACGACGGAGGGGGGCGCGCAGGCGGTTGAAAGACAGCCGTCCGTGCTGGCAACCTTTGAACTGACAACATTTTCATCGAGACGCTGATGACCAATAAAATTTTCATAAAGTCTATTAGCGGGGCCGGCAGGATTTTTTGCCTGCTGACGCTCATCTGCGCGTCCAGTATCGCCTACGCGCAGGATCAGAGGCCAGCAGTTAGCAATATTGAGCTCCGTGCGGGTCCGCGCGGGATGATCCTCGTCATATCCGGCGACGGCCCCATCAGGGTCGACATCCCCGGCAATCAGGCGGCAAGGTACCCCGAACTGCTCATCAGGATAAACAACGCGCGCTCTGGCCTGGGCAGCAACCAAATGTTCGCCCCGCCCCAGGAACTGCCCGTTGAGCATGTCACCATAACCGAAACGCCCCAAGGCGTGACGGTCTTAGTCAAGGCGCGCGACCTTATAAACGGCCCGGTGGACACGCGAGCGAGCGAAAATCAGGCCAGAATCTTGATGACAAAAGACGCGCTGCCCGTGATAAACTGGTCAGCCGGCGGAGGGAGACCGGCCGCCCCCGTACAAACCCCGGACACAGGGGGGGAAATTACCCCCGAACCAGTCGACATGAAAAAAATGGAGGAGCGGGCAGTAAGAGATTTACAAGCACAGAGCGGCCAAACATTCGCCGTCAACGAAGCGCCGCCGCCGCAACAGCAGCAAAGACAGTCGGCGCCCCCGCCTCCCGCCGCGCCCGTGATTACGCCACCAAGAGGCGACACGCCAAGGCCCCGGAGCACCCCGGCAACGCCGGCAGCGAGCGAGGTAACGAGGGTATCACCCGAAGGGCAGTTAGTACGCTACAGAGTCTACGGCCGCGACCCGTTTGTCCCCCTCGTAAGGGACACAACCGACAGCGAGCTTCCGCGCGTTGAAAACCTCAGGTTAGTCGGGATCCTCGAGGACTCACGCGAAAGGATCGCGCTCGTGGAAGATTTCAGGGACAACAACAAGGCTTTCGCGTTGCGGACAAACGATCCGGTTGAATTTGGCAGGGTACTGCGCATCGATAGAAACAGAGTAGTTTTTATAATAAGAGATTTCGACGTATCACGTTCCTATACGTTGAGTCTATCCCAGTAGGGGCAAACAATGTTCACCGGTTAAATCGGGTTAACAAAAGTTAATTTGAGTTAACATAGGTTAACATGGGTTAATAAAAGTCATTAAACAGGACAGGAAAATTATGACAAAATTTCAAGCGTCGCGTTTCATACTCGCGGTTCTGTTGACCGTATCATTCGCATTCTCTCAGGAGGGCGCCGGCGTACCGGCCGGCAGCATTCAGGCGAGAGCGCCGGGCGCGGCGCGTTACAACCAGAGCGGCGACAGGATGGTCGACTTTTTCGACATACACGCCGCCGAGCTCCGCTCCGTGATGCGCCAGATCAGCGCATACAGCGGGATAGACATCGTGGTCAGCGACGCCGCGAAGGTTAACGTAACCCTCTCCGTGACCAACAAGTCGTGGCGCGAAATACTCTCCGTTGTTTGCATGGTTTACAACCTCGCGTATGTTCAGGAGCAATCGTTCATATACGTTATGACCGCCGCCGAGGCCGCCGCGCGCGGCATAGGCCGCGGCGCCGATGGCGCGATAACCGGCACGCCCGGAGCCGCCCCGTCGGCCCTCGCCCCCATAATGCCCAACGCGGCGGTGGAGATGCTGAGCCCGCTCGTGAGGGAAGTAATCCCCCTGCGCTACACAACCGCCGCTGAAATGTCGCCGGCCATCACCCCGTTTTTGTCACAGCGAGGCAGGCTGACCCCGGTACAGCACACAAACGCGCTCATAATCGTTGATACCGACGAAAATTTACAGCAAATAAAACACCTGCTGGGGCAGATTGATATTCAAACGCCGCAGATATCCATATCGTGCAAGATAATTGAGGTCAGCTCCGAGGCTTTGCAGCAGATAGGCGTAAACTGGGGCTACACGGACGTCGCCAACAACATTACCGCCGGGCAGTTTTGGTCTGAGGGGGGCGCGCCCCTATTCAACCCGCTCGGGCACATGTTTACCTACGGGTTCTTGTCGCCTGAAAAATTCGGCGTGGCTCTCGACTACCTCTTTCAGGACAACAACGCCGAGATCATAGCACAGCCGCAAATTACAACACTCAATAACAAGGAAGCCACCATCTTCATGGGCCAGCAAATCCCCATAAACACGCTCGACGAAGCCGGCAACACCGTGACGCAAATGGTCAACGCCGGAACACGCCTCACGGTAACGCCTTACGTATCCGGCGATGGGAAGATCATGCTCTCTCTGAACCCCAGCAAGGAATCCTACACCCCGACGGCGCAAGGCCCGGTAATAAACGAACAAAGCGCCACAACGAACGTGCTGGTAAACAACGGGGAAACGGTGATGATAGCCGGGCTAACATCAAATGAAATGCTAAATACAGAGAGAGGGATACCGGTGCTCAAAGATATTCCTATTTTGGGGCATTTGTTTAAGTGGTCGAGCACGGAGGTAAGGAAGAGGGACTTGATTATTTTCGTCACCCCCCACATTATAAACGCCGGAATTTAATTTGCAGGGGCGAACACCGTTCGCCCCCCCATACGGATTTGTTAATCCCTCTCTGGACGTAATAACGGGAATAACACTACATCCCGCAACGTTGCCGCGTTAGTTAATAACGCGATGATTCTGTCGATGCCCATCCCCCACCCTGAAATCGGCGGCATGCCGTATTCCATGCACAGCAGAAAATCGTTATCGACATCCATCGTCTCCGTGTCCCCGTGCGCTCGGGCGCTGGCTTGTTGAGAGAAGCGGTTTGCCTGGTCGACTGGGTCAACCAGCTCGGAATAGGCGTTGACGACTTCCCAGCCGTTGATGACAAGTTGAAACCTGTCGACAACCAAAGGATTCGCGTCGCTACTGCGTGCCAACGGAGACAGATCAAGCGGATGATGCGTAATGAATATCGGATTTATCAATGCCGGACGCGATACCTTTTTGTAAAGCAAGTCAATGAGCGTCCCGCGCCCCGCTTTCGTTACGTTGACATCGGTCTCAAATTTTATCCCGCGGCTGTCAAGCTCTTTTTGCAGCTCTTCCCTCGTTGTAAACCTGTCGATATCAATCCCACAATCCCTCAAAATCAAATCCCTGAACGATATACGCGGCCAATCGCCGTTAAAATCAATCTCGGTATCCTCGTAAGTCAATTTTAGCGACCCCTTGACCTCCATCAGCAAGTGCTTCATCAACTTCTCGGTAAACGCCATGTTATCCTCGTAATTCCAGTACGCCGCATAGTATTCGAGCAGGGTAAAATCCGGCAAGTGCGACGCGTCCACACCCTCATTGCGAAACGACCGCGCGAATTCGTACACCCTGTCAAAACCGCCGGCAATCGCGCGTTTGAGATACGTTTCCGGCGCTATCCGCAGGAATACGTCGATATCAAGCGCATTGTTATGGGTGATGAACGGACGCGCCAAAGCACCGGTCGCCTTGTTCGTCAGTACGGGCGTGTCGATCTCCAAAAATTCGTTGTCATCTAAAAAATTTCTTATAGTACGGATGATTTTCGTCCGTGCCAAAAACCGTTCCCGCGCGTCTTCCGATGTTATCAAATCAAGATAGCGCCTGCGCAGGCGCAATTCCGGGTCTGTCAACCCGTGGAATTTTTCCGGCAATGGGCGCAGCGTTTTTGACAAAAATGTAAATGACTTGACGTTGACGGATTTTTCGCCGGTCTTCGTAGTCATCATCTCCCCCTCAAACCCGACAAAATCCCCGATGTCAACAAAATTTCTGAACTTGTCGAACATCTCCCCAAGCTCATTCTTCTGCAACGCGAACTGCACTTTCCCGCCGATGTCATAGATATGCCCAAAGGCAAGCTTGCCAAAGTAACGCAGCGATATAACGCGCCCGGCGACCTTGACTCCGGTAACGCCATCATCTAATTTGGCAGCGTCAGCGATTGAATGTGTTTTTTCAAACCGCTCGGCGTATGGGTGAAACCCCGCCTCCCTGATTTGCGGTATCTTGTCGAGCCGCACCCGCATCTGTTCATTGACACTCGCCTCGGTCGCGGCTGTTTCAGTTTGCGGTTCCGTTTGTGATTCTGTTTTTTGTTCCAAAACAATTTTTCCTTTTGTATTAAAGTATCTGTTTTTTCTAAAATGTTATAGCCGCTCATCCTTGAATGGTGGCTTCGACAACTTGTTTATCTCGGCGAAGCCAACCTCAGCCACCCGGTGTCCGGCCGTTGCCTGAGCTTGTCGAAGGCAACCTCTGATAAAACCCACCGCTTACATAGTATTCGACATCCGCAAAACCGCCCGCTGGCCGTCTACCGTCATTCTGATAATGTACATCCCTTTCGGCAAACGCGCAAGCGATACGTTGTGCACGCCGCCCGTGAAATTTCGTGTGCTTACTGCCGCGCCGTTCAGCGTGAAAATTTTTACCTCGGCCCTCTCTTTCACGGTAATCTGCACCCCCCTGCGAACCATCCTGTACCGGACGCCGGCGGTTCTCTGCTCCGCCGCAGGAGCGCCGGGCCTTACGGATACCGGCGGGGTCGGGCTGCTCCAGTCTACGAATTTTGACAGGAGGCGGATGTACGACAGTTGGTAAGCGTTCATGTTTTCGGTAATTTCCCACGAGTTGACAGGCCAGCCGAGATTTGTTTCAGCATATCGCTTTGCAGGCGGCGTACCTTCCGGAATGGATATGACCTGGCATCTCCCCGGCCAACTGCATACCTGGCCGTCCCTTGTGTAACCGGCGTTGGGGCCGCCGGGCATGAAGCCCGGAGCGGGGCCGGGAGAAGTGGCTGTTGTAATGCTCCACCTATCGCTGTCTTCGGAAAACCATGTGTGGTATATAGTCGTCAAACTCCTCGATGCCCCGTATCTGTTCATATTAGTAAGGTATACCCAGTTGAACGGGTTTACACCATGGATGTAGTGAAGGTAGCCCGCAGCCATAGCCGTGAATTCATCCCGGTCGATAGCCTGGTCAACGATATGCCATTTATAAAACGTCAACCCGTAGTCGTTTTTGACCTTGTTTGAACCCCACTGGTAATCGTATATAAACGCTCGGTAACCGTCGCTTGGGTACGCTCCTAAAAAATCGTTCTCTCTCGCAACCGCGATTCTCAGCCTGTTCCTCATGTCACTTTTCACGGAAGCACTACCGCTTGGATGTTCTAAATATCTCATATATAACGTGTGCTGATCGTGCCTGTACTGCTGCATGACATTACCCCAGTCGTATAGCGGCAACGGGCTTAAATTGTTCTCAAAAATTGTCAGAAAAGAATCCACGCCTGTGAGTTCATACAGGGCAAACGCTGCGTTTATATAATTTTCAACCCTGTCCCAGGGGTCGACAAGCTCCTGATTACCCGCGGCCAAACCTCTCGAATCGTAATTCGGGCACAGGTGTTTATTCCAGGTGTCTCCGCAATTGTTGTGGAAAATTGAATCGGGATTCGCGATGCCCCAGTCCCACGCCTTGAGAGCCGCCGTTCTCAAGCTATCAATGTACGACGCGTTTATGCCCGTAACCCCACCCAATACGCGAGCGGCAGTGGCAAACGCCTTGACCGAGCCGAATGTGGCGGTTGCGTTGGGCGGGCCATAGTAACTGCGGCCGGTGACAATTGACGGCGGCGAACCTGTACGGTCGCCATAACCGCCCGCCAAACCCTGAACGCTCAGCATCGCGCCATCCTCATTCTGCATCCTAAACAGCCAGTCAAGCCCCCACATCGCCTCGTCCAAAATATCGGGAATGCCGTTACCCGATTCGGGGATGCCAAAATCATCCGTGAATGCCGCCGGATTTTCCCCGTACATCAGCATCATCTCGGTAATGTAATTGGCTGTCCACTTGGTATACTTGTTATAGTCCCCCGCGTCGAACCAGCCGCCGCTCAAATCCCTTTCAAGCGCGGCGTTTGTGCTGTCGTAGAAGTAACGCGTGCGCCTGTCCTGCTCAAAGTTCATATCATCGGCCCACTCCGTGCCGGCGTACTGTGCAGGCTTTGCCGTACCCGCCCGCTGATAATAAAACGTCTTTACCGCGGCTTTGAGGACATCATTGTAAACGCCGTCGGCGATATTGAACGGGTACGAATTGATACCGTTCATGGTGACATAGTAACGCCCCGGCGCGGTCACGCTCGAAAAATCGAGGTGCCAGATTATATCGCCGGACGCGGCGTCAACAACGCCGTTTCTGAAAAGCACCGAATTACCCTCAAAGACCGCATCCCCGGTCTCCACGTCAATCACCCGAAACGGCCCCGCGTCAATGGGCACCGACGGAGCGCCGAACGGCAGGCGGCCAATCGCAATTTTCCTCGCCTGCTCGCGGTAGCCGAACTGGTCGACGACTATCTCCTGAGGTATCTGCGCAAAAGACACCGCGGCAACAGCCGCAACAGCAATCATTGTAACAATGTTTTTGACACTCATTTAAAAGTTCCTTTTCGTACGGGTAGAGATATACAGATAAATATACAATATGCCAAATTATACATGTGATCGTTCCTTACAAGCCCCCTGTTTATATGGTATCCTTTAAACGCGGAAATCTCTGTCCGCGATACCCGAATCACCGGCTCTATTTGCCCACAATCACAATTTTACGTTCCCCAATCAGCGGAATTTCAACGTCGAAAATTTCGACGTTGGCGAATTGACGCACGTCGTCGAGAATTTTGCTTTTGTAAAGAATCAATTTCCCGTGCGGTTTCAAAAGTTTTAGCAGCGTTGATTTATACGCGGGCTCGATTCTTACGGAGCGGGAAACGATTATGTCAAACGCCGCGTTATTGCCGATATTCTCAATACGTTCATCCAAAAAACGGCAGTTGCCCAGCCCCAAATGCGCCGCCGCGTTTCTTACCGCCGCGATCTTCTTTTTTTTCGAGTCGAGCAGGGTAACCTCCGCGCTCCCAAACACAATAGATAACGGAATCCCCGGCAGCCCCCCGCCCGTCCCGAAATCCAAAACCGCGCGCCCGTGAAAATCGACATATTTAACCGGGAGCAGCGAATCCAAAAAATGGATTGTCCAAATGTCCGCCGGATCCGTTTGCCTCGATATCAAATTAATCTTCTGATTCTCCGCGGTCAGCCACAAATAAAACCGTTCAAATTGCCCAAACAGCGTTTCTAAGCTGCCGGGAAAATGTTCGGACAGAAATTGTCTAAAAAATTCTTTTTGAGACATATTACCATAATATATATTGTACGTAGTGTAATGTACAATAACATTGATAACGGTGAGGGAAAAAAATGTCTGAACATGAATACAACTTTTCCGCCAGCGCCCGCGGGATGCGCGCTTCCGAGATTCGCAGGATAATGAAACTGGCCGGGGACCCGTCGCTCATCTCTTTTGCCGGCGGCGCCCCAGCGCTGTCGCTCCTCCCCGCCGATATAGTCGACGCCATATACGGCGCTCTACCGGAGCAGGTCAAACGGATCGCCATGCAGTACGGGGCGACGGACGGTTATCCGCCGCTGATCGCGGAGATTAAAAAATACCTCGCGTCGAAAAATATCTCGATGGACGGCCAGGAGCTCATAGTGACCACCGGCGCGCAGCAAGCCATAAACGTCCTCGCCAAAATATTCACAGACCCCGGCGATGCCGTCATAACCGAAAGCCCGAGTTTCATCGGCGCGCTCGCCGCGTTCAAGTCATACGGGGCCGAAACCGTGGGCGTGCCGATGGACGATGAGGGCATAATCATCCCACAATTATTGGAAGCGCTTGACAAATGGGGGAAAAAAGCCAAAATTCTGTACCTGACGCCCTACTTCCACAACCCCGCCGGAATCATCTACAGCGTCAACCGCAAGCGGCAGCTGCTCGACGCCCTCGCGGGGAGGGAGATCATCCTGCTTGAGGACGACCCCTACGGCGAACTCTATTTCGACGACGCCGACAAACCGCTTACCGTCCCAATGAAGTCTATGCCGCACCCCGGCGTCACGATATGCTATGCAGGCTCATTCGCCAAAATATTCAGCCCGGGTATGCGCCTCGGCTGGCTCTGCGCCCCCGCCGGGATAATCGACAAGTGCCAGTTGGCCAAACAGTCAATAGATGCCTGTTCCCCGGTATTCACCCAGGCCCTGGCCTCGGAGTTTCTGTCACAAAACAAAATGCCCGCCTATATAGAAACTTTGCGCGCCGCCTACAAACGACGCGCCGGAATAATGCTTGACAGCCTCAAACAACACATGCCGGCGGGTGTAAACTGGACGGTTCCCAAGGGCGGGTTTTACGTTTGGGTGACGCTGCCCGAATACATGAACGCCTCCGAAGTTTTCGAAGCCGCCTACAAAAACGGCGCCGCGTTTGTAATAGGCAGCGCGTTTGATCCGGCCGGCGTTAAGAATGATTGCTTGCGTTTAGCGTTTTCAAGCACGCCGGAAGATAAGATAGCGCAAGGGATAGAAATTGTAGCAAACGCCATAAAGTCATGTATCAAATGAAAGGGATAATACAATGATCGACAAAGAGTTGCTAAACATCCTCTGCTGCCCCGAAACCAAACAAAACCTCGCGGCCGCCGAAGACGCTGTTATTAAAAACATCAATAGCGCAATAAAAGCCGGCAAAATAACAAACAGGAGCGGCGCCGCGGTTAAAGAACCGATTGACGGCGGGCTCCTGCGGGAAGACGGTAAGTATCTGTACCCCGTCCGCTAAGGCATTCCTATTATGCTGACTGACGAGTCGATTCCAC
>JAITFQ010000045.1 GCA_031281225.1 Chitinispirillales bacterium | reverse complement strand
GATTTTCTGATTAGAGACTTTCAGACATATTGGCGCGAAAACAGCGAAATCTGGAAAACCCGCTACAAGAAGAATTTTTACGACTACGACGAAGCCGCCCCGCACTTAGTCATGCAGGCATTCCTGCAACGGATAATTAACGGCGGCGGACACATCATCCGCGAGATGGCGCTCGGCACAAGACGGGCAGATTTGTGCGTGGTTTATGACGGACACAAATATCCTGTCGAATTGAAAATTCTGCAAAGCATAAAAGACCATTCCGAAAGTCTGAAACAGATACTGGCTTACATGGACAAAGTTGGTTCTGACACGGGATGGCTTGTTATCTTCGACCGCGCTACGGATAAATCATGGGATGAGAAAATTTACATGAGGGAAGAAAACGTGGACGGAAAAAGGGTGGTGGTGGCGGGGTGTTGATGAAAAAAGCAATATGCAAGAATTGCATATTCCCAATCATGGGGTATTCGGAAATTTTGCCGAGATAATATTTTTTATCTTTTTTACCACTCCCGCCGTGCCAAAAATTATATTTGTATAGGGTAGAAGGTATGAAAATCGCCAATGGCGGTTTTTTCTTCGCCATATTTGGGACAGGGGTCAATGCTCCGCATTGCCCTATAACCGTAACATAGATCACGCGATAAAAAATGCTTGCACAAAATATTATAAAAACGTGCCTGTTGCCGCTATACTTCCTCGCGCTTATTAATCTTTCCGGGTGTGAGTATATTATCGGCAGGAAAGATAAGCCCGACGGGGGTGATACTACTGCCGTAGTAACTGTTGCGGGGGATTGGCTCTCTGTTAACGAGAGCAGGTACAAGGAGTTTACGACTTTTGATACCGTTACCAATGAAATAGTTATTACTTGTTTGCAAAAAATAGGTGATTTTTGGGTGGAAACAGAGCTTGGCGGGGTTTGGCGTGCGGAAAATCAGGTTTTGTATGTTAAAAATGCAGGCGATGATGATTTTCAGGTTATATGGCCGTATAGAATTTCCGGTGATACTCTTATTATCAGTACCTCGGACACCACTTTCACGCGCCATATAAGGAGCGATGTCGCCGCTTTTAAGGAATCGCTTGATGAGGAGATTCACACCATAGATTACTCGCTTGTGGGCACGACATGGTCTTTGCTGCCGGAAATGGAGGATTCTTTGGGTTTTGGTTACGATTTTCCTTTTCATGTTGTCTTTGGTTCCACACGCTATATTGATACCACATACGCCAACAGGAGCTGGTATGCGGATACGCTCGCTTCCCGTTTGTTTTTGTTAGGGCTTGATTTGGCTTGCAATCACTCGTACTGCGGATACGATCCGCCGTCGATATATGAGTTGGATTATGGTTTTGCTTTTGCTGGCGATAAAAGGACTCTTGTATTGCGCGTAGTCGACCCCGACGACGGCACGCTTGGCCCGGCGGATGAATGGGCGCTTGTTTATGACCATTTCGGCAGTCAGGCAATGGCGAAATTGATAATTGCCGGGATCACCCGGTTTGGAGATTTTCTCGATTTGAAAATAAAATAAAAAAATTTTGACTTTGCGCGCGCGAATAATGTATATTGTATAACTTGCTGTAACTTTTTTAATAATGTAAGGGGTAATTTCATGAAGCGGACGTTTCAGCCGTCTAACAGGAAGAGGGCTAACAAACACGGTTTCAGGGCGAGGATGGCCACGGCCAACGGCCGGAAAGTTTTGAGCGCGAGGCGGGCCAAGGGCCGCAAGCGCCTGACGGTTTCCGACTCTCTGTAATGCGGTTTGGCAGGGCGCAGAAAATCAAGGGGAAAAACGAAATATCCCGGCTGTTCAAAGAAGGGCGGCGGTGGGACAGTGGTAGCTTTGTCCTGATTTACGGCTCAAATACCCTGCCCCACGACAGATTCGGGGTCATAGTCTCAAAAAGAATAGGAAACGCCGTTGAACGTAACAGGGTAAAAAGAGTATTCCGAGAAGTCTATCGCCTCAACATTAGGCCAACCCCCCCATTTTTCGACATACTCATAAAGCCCAGACCCAAAAAAACACTCTCTTGGGACGTTAGCGAGCAGAAAGGTCTTTTCGACAAATGGCAGGACGAGGTAAAAGTCTGATTTCCGAAATCGCCTACGCGTCGATACAGGGTTTCAAAACCATCTTTCTGATGCAAGGCGCAATCTGTAAATTCACCCCCTCCTGCTCGCAATACGCGCGGGAGGCAATAAAAAAGTTGCCATTACACCTGGCAATGATAAAAATAACCTGGCGGGTCCTACGCTGCCACCCCCTCTCCAAAGGCGGCTTCGACCCGATTTAACAAAAATACCTTGTTTTGACTTTACGTGAGGGGGGCGTTGCGGGGGGGCACCCCCTGCACGGACGGCGTAGCCGTCCCCCATATTATAGAATTTGATTTTGACTTTTATCTTTTTAATATTTTGATTTTGAAAGGCTGGCTCACAAACGTGAACAAAAATACCCTACTCGCTTTCGTCCTGATAGCGTTTACCGTAATCTTTTTCAACAGCGACTTCTGGAACAGAACGATCCTGAAAAGACCTGTCCCGGCGAATCAGTCCCAGCAGCGCGCCGCCAATGCCGCTGATAATAATGACGGCCATGCGGAAACATCCGCTGCTGCCGGCGGCACCGCCAACAATATTACTGGCACCGCCGAAATTACCGCCCCGTCAACCGCACACGCACAAGGCGATTCCCTTTATATTACTGATGGTGATAATGATTCCGCCCTCGCGCTGCTCCCCCCATTAGTTGCGGATACGATAGTTGTAGAAACCAACAGGCTAATCGCCGCCTTCACCACCCAAGGCGCCCGGATTATCTCCCTGAAAATGAAGGATTACAACCATTCCGGCACCCGCGCCGACGAGATGATCGACCTCATCACCGACGGGAATCTCGGCGGGGCGCAACTGTCTATTAATAACGAATCGTTCGACGACAGGTTTTTTACCGTTACCGGTGCCGCCGGCCACGACCTTGTTTTTGAAACAAAAGCTTCGGACGGCCGCCCTCTGCAAAAAATATTCTCATTCTCGGACGACACCTACCGCATCGGCTACACCGTCCGCGGGGACGGCGTTGCCGGGCAGAAAGTTACCATCGGCTGGGCTGGCGGGATCGGCGACGCCGAGGGGGAACGGAATATGCCGTTTGGGGGCAACATCGACAAGAGGCGCGCCCACTATTCCGACGGGTACACAGTAAATCACTTTGAGATGAGAAGGCGTGGGGTGGAGTCGCCGTCCGGCCTGTTCCGCTGGGTGGGAATGAGTTCGAAGTATTTTTTTGTCGCTGTTGTGGCCGACCGCATGTCGGACGCGGATATAAAAATCGAGGCCCGCGATGTTACCGTCCGTCCGCCCAATCAGCGCCCTTCCAGGGAGGTTGATATTGACTACTCGGTATTTTATCAGTTTGAGGCGGAATCAAGCGAAGTTGAGAGCTGGATATACGCCGGCCCCGGCAGAATCGGCGAGATGTCGCGGCATGATATGAAGTTTGAAAAGACGCTGTTTCCGGTGCTTAGCTGGGCGCGGCACATCCTTTGGGCCGGCGCGTGGTTCCCGCCGCTCGCGGAGATTATCCTCAAAATTTTATTATTCCTTTACGGCCTCGTCAAGGATTACGGCTTCGCAATATTTTTCCTGACGCTGCTGTCCAAAATAGTTACTTTCCCGATGACCCAGAGCAGCGCGCGGTCTATGAACAGGATGAGGGAGCTCCAGCCCAAAATCATGGCGCTGCGCCAGAAGCACAAAAGCAACCCGCAGAAGATGAATCAGGAGATGATGGCGCTTTACAAGGCCGAGGGGGTCAACCCGTTAAACCCCGGCTGCCTGCCGATGTTTTTACAGATGCCGATTTTTATCGCGCTCTTTGTGGTGCTCAGGAAAGCGATAGAACTGCGCGGCGCGTCGTCGTTTCTGCTCCCCTGGGTGAGCGATCTTTCCCAGCCCGAAGCGCTCTTCTACCTCCCCGGCAACGGCCTCCCAATCTACGGCGCGAACGTGGCGCTAATGCCGATTATCATGGCCGCCCTGACATTCTTCCAGCAGCGGCAGATGATGCAGGACCCGAACCAAAAAGCCATGCTCTACATGATGCCGATCATCATGCTCGTAATGTTTAACAGTTTCCCTGCCGGCGTGGTATTTTACTGGACCGTTTCCAGCGCCCTCGGCCTCGTACAGCAAAAATGGCTAAAACCCCAACCCAAATCGAAACCCGGCCCCACCGCAACCGTAACCATGGCGACAGCCGGCGGCGGTACGACTACGGTGAAAGCGCCGGTTAAAAAATCAGGCGGCGGGGGGTCGGGCAAACGGAAGCGCAGGTAGGATAATTATCCAAAGTAGCGGGCGAACACAGTTCGCCCCTACTTGATGAAATTCGTTATGGTATGACAATACGCGGGGGCATGAAAGGGGGGAAATAATATTATTTTACGCGGTCAACCCTCATCTACCCCCCACTCCAAAATATTCCGTATTTCCCTGTTGAAAATCACCCCAACTTTCACGATTTTTTTACCTTCTTTCGCAAAAATGAGCGCGTAGTTTTTTCTTTTTATCTGCCTTAAGGCGTTCTCGATCGGCTTGTCAACCTTGAACTCAATTATATATATGTATTCTCCCGTGTGTATGACGCTGTCCATCCGCCCATTTGCGGTGTGGACTTCGTTGACGCAGCGCAGGCCGAGCATGTTGATTATGTTGGAGACGGCAAATTCAACGTAAAACTCGGTGATTTTGCTGCTCAAGGAATAGTCGACGGTTTGGAGGTACCATTTTAATGTGTTCATAAATTCGTCTACATCGCCGTTTTGCAGGGCGTTTATGAGTTCAACGGAGGGGGATTCATCCAAAATATTTTGCGCGTTGGAATAATTGTCCGCCAGAAATCCGGCGAGTGTTTTTCGGACTTCGGTGTTGGGATAGTTAAGGTTGTAGAAACCGGTATTTTCATCATAATCGGAGATAGTCAGGTATCCTGCCTGATAGAGAAGCGGGTATAGGGTGATCGTGTTGTCTCTGTAATCGCTGAACCTGCCGGCTTCCATCCGCGCTTCTTCTATTTTTACGATGTCTACGCCTTTCATCTCAAAATATTTCAGCAAAAACGACGGCACCCCGCTCATGCTCCAGTAGGGGGTGAAGTCTGCGGAGTTTTCGAAATGGTTTAACAACCCGTAGGTGTTGTATACCGAAATTTTGTCTTTTGTAAAGCAGTATCCGTTGTAAAACCCTCTCAACTTGTCCAAATATTTTTCTCTGCCGCCATATATTTCAGCATAACTGTCTATCTCCGGTGCGAAAGCGTTTTCTAATTCCTCCTGCGTTACCCCGCAAATGTCGCAATATTCAGCCATCATGGAGATGTCTTGAGGCTGATTCATCCCCGAAAACACGCTGACCTGTGCGAACTTCGTCACGCCGGTAATGAACGCGAAGCGGATGTGTTCGCCGTATTGCTTGATGACGCTGTAAAAACCTTTAAGTTTCTCACGCAATTTTTTATTCAATTCCGGTTGGTCTATGGTATTCAAAAGCGGGTTGTCGTATTCGTCTATTATTATGACGGGCATAGCTATTTTTTGGGCGAGTTCCGTGATAACACGGACAAACAGATCGGAAATGTCGCCGGTTTTTTTCACGGATATGCCGTAAGTATCGCAAACGCTGTCTAACTCGCGCTCTATAATAATATTCAGCGCCTCAACCCCGTTGTCCGTAAAGTCGCCGTGTCCAAATCCGATATGGATTATCGGATGAACCTTCCACTCCCAATCCGTCCCCGCTATCGCTAGACCCTCAAACAGCTCCCTTTCGGCCCGAAACAGCGACGCTATCGTCGAGCATAAGAGCGACTTCCCGAAACGGCGAGGGCGGGCCAAAAACACCGTTTTGTACCGCGATGCCATCTCGTAGACGTGCCGGGTTTTATCCACATACACATCATAATCCCTGCGAAGCTCGCTAAACACCTGCACGCCGCCGATAGGTAATCTTCGTTTGGTCATATCACCCCTGTTTCTTTCGTGTGATAGGTATCAATACTTTCTCACATCTACAAATATAATATAAACGCGCCCCCGCGCGCAAAATTTATAAGTTAATCCCAAACGAAACCCTCCATTTTCGCTAACCCGTACAAAGCGATAAATAAAAATTTTAGGACACACGTATAAATGCGCCGGACACACGTTGTATACTCACAAAACAAAAATATTGCCATATAACTACTTTTGTATTGACAGGGCAGATGCGCATAATGTATTCTTAGCAGTAAGATTATACGATGATACCCAAAACCATGAATGCTTGCGCTGAAAGACAGCGAGTAGGTGCCTTTTGCGGGGAGCGGAGTTTAGGATTATGGCCTTTGCAGCGTTTTTAGCGGCATTTTCAACAGCGTCCGGCAGATACGCCGGGGACGCTCGCCTGCGGCGTGCGCAGAAAATTACCCCGCGCTACCCCCCCCCCCCCCCCCCCCTCCACACCCCACCCCACCCGCCCAACGTCGCCTCCACACTCCCACGAAC
>JAITFQ010000044.1 GCA_031281225.1 Chitinispirillales bacterium | reverse complement strand
CCCCCCCCCGGGGGAGGGGGTGGGGGTCGGGTGTTGGGGGGGAAAAAAAAAAAACCCAAACACCCCCCCGCCCGTGGGTTTGGGGACCTATGTTTTTTGCTCCCCCCCCCCCCCCCCCCCCCCCCCGCGCAAATGTTTTTAAACCAAGCGGAGGGTACTTCAAATGCGTGACAGCGCCACGGCGGAACGCGCCGTTAAAGACAGGCTGAGCTTAACGAGATGGTTTGCGATCTTCTCCGGCATATTCTTCCTGTGCGTACTCGCGGCCGGAAGCGCGGCGTTTGTCTTTTCCATGAAACGGTACGCCGTAGCCATAACGCCGGATGATATATGCCCGAGCGGTTTTAACAGCTCCATGACCGCCATGTTTGTTGCGGCGCTCGTTGTGCTGCTGCTGGTATTCGCGGTGTTCAACCTGTTCATCGCCCGGTACGACAAGTCGCTGCGCGAGGCCGTGCGGTCTGTTGAAAACGCGTCGAAGGCCAAGAGCGAATTTCTGGCGAACATGAGCCACGAAATCCGAACGCCGATGAACGCGATTATCGGGATAGCCCAGATAGAGCTGCGGGATGAGAACCTGCCGGACAGATACGCCGCGGCGCTGGAAAAAATATACAGTTCGGGCAACGTGCTGCTCGCGATTATCAACGACATTCTCGACATGTCAAAGGTCGAGGCTGGGAAGATGAGTATCAAGCCGACCGAGTATGACGTACCGAGCCTCATAAGCGACGCCGCGCAGCTCAACGCGGTGCGGATCGGGGCGAAGCCGGTGGAGTTCAGGCTCGAAGTAGACGACAGCCTCCCGTCAAATCTCTACGGCGACGAATTGCGGCTGAAGCAAATACTGAACAACCTGCTCTCAAACGCCATCAAATACACCGAAAACGGGTACGTAAAACTCTCTGTAAAGCACTCGGCGGACGGCGGGGACGTGGCGCTGCGCTTCATCGTCACGGATACCGGGCAGGGTATGAAACCGGAGGATCAAAAAAAGCTGTTTTCGGAATACCTGCGCTTCAACACCGGCGCAAACCGCGCCACAGAGGGGACGGGCATCGGTTTGAGGATAACCAAAGGGCTTGTGGAGATGATGGGCGGTACGATTGAGGTTGAGAGCGAGTATGGGGAGGGCAGCGTGTTTACGGTGGACGTCAGGCAGCAGGCGGTGGAGTGCGCCCCTATCGGCGCGGCGGCTGCGGAGCGCCTGCGCGGTTTTACGTTTACTGCCGGGACACAAAGGCGCGAAAACCTGCAAATCCGCCATGAACCCATGCCGCACGGGAAAACGGCGCTGGTCGTGGACGACATGAAAACAAATCTTTACGTCGCCGAAGGTTTTTTATCTCCCTACAAATTAAAAGTCGAAATGGCGTTCAGCGGTTTTGAGGCGATAGAGCTCGTGAAAAGCGGCAAGGCCTACGACATAATCTTCATGGATCACATGATGCCGGAAATGGACGGTATAGAAACAACGCGAAAGCTGCGCGCGATGGGCTACAAAGGCGCGATAGTGGCGCTGACCGCAAACGCGCTTACCGGCAACGACGCGATGTTCGAAAAGGAGGGTTTTGACGCCTTCATCTCAAAGCCGGTGGACACGCGGCGCCTCGACGAAATTTTGAACAGATTTGTGCGGGGCTAAATTTTATAAAATTTATTTGCTAATCTCCACTGCCAACATATATATTCTACATTGGCGCACACATATACGGCATTCCAAAAACAGCAAAGAGATGGGCTCCACAGTGTTTATGAATACAATTTTTATTGTCGACGGCGACGGCGCAAACCAAACGGCGGGAAAAACCGCGCCGGTCAAGGCGTTTATCAAAAGGTTTGTGGCGCGCTTTGATTTACGTGACGAAGACAACGTCAGAAAAACGTTTGACGGCGAACTCAACTACGAGTGCGGCCGGCTTTTCTTTCTGCTCTTCATGACGATTTTTTCATGGCTGCCGTACATCGCGATCGACCTGCAAATCCACCAGTACCCACAAATGGCGGTTGCCCTCAGGGTGGGGCTGACTCTGCTCAGTATCGGATTAATTTCACTCAGGTTTACGGGGAAATTCAGCCAAAGGCCGGATATACTTATGAAAATTGTGGTGGGGTACCTTCATTTTGGCGCGGCCGTGCTCACGGCTATGTCGACGGACGAATTTGCCTCGTCATACGTCGGCGGGTATCTGTTTATTATGGTTATACCAACATTCGCGCCGTTTACAATGAGATACAAACTTATACTCACACTGTCTTCATTCGTCCTGCTTTTCATGTTAGGTTTTTTAGCCGGAAAAGACTTTACAAACATACAGGTATCATACTCAATAGTTGACATAGCAAACGCGGCTACCCTCTGCATGGTGCTTTCATTTGTCCTGAACGGCGTGAGACGCAGGGCCTGGGAGCAGCGGCAGGAATTAAAAAATATGATAGTCAGGGAGCAGGAGAACATAAAAACCATCTCCGTCCTCGCCCGGAAAGCGGAAGCGGCGAGCAAGAGCAAAAGCAACTTTCTGGCGACGATGTCGCATGAGATACGCACCCCGATGAACGCGATTATAGGGATAGCGCAAATCCAACTGCA
Source organism: Chitinispirillales bacterium (assembly GCA_031281225.1). Classification (GTDB taxonomy): domain Bacteria; phylum Fibrobacterota; class Chitinivibrionia; order Chitinivibrionales; family Chitinispirillaceae; genus GUT77. The sequence continues at coordinate 22,570 of JAITFQ010000044.1, read as the reverse complement.
AAAAGGGGAACTGCCGGATGAATACGCCGCGGCGCTGGAAAAAATATATAGCTCCGGCAACGGGCTGCTCGGGATTATAAACGACATCCTCGACCTGTCAAAAATCGAAACCGGGAAGATGGAACTCAACCCAGTAAGCTACGACACGCCAAACATGATAAACGACGCGGTGCAGCTCAACATCGTGCGGATAGGCTCAAGGCCGATTGATTTCATACTCGATATAGACGAAAAACTCCCGTCGAGGCTTTACGGCGACGAACTGCGCTTAAAACAGGTGCTGAACAACCTGCTTTCAAACGCTATCAAGTATACGGAAAAAGGATATGTAAAACTCTCGGTAAGGCATTCGGTACACGGCGAGGACATAAGGCTGAGCTTCATCGTGGAGGATAGCGGGCAAGGCATGAGGCCGAGAGATACGGAGAGGCTGTTTTCGGGTTACCTGCGATTCAATCCCCAGTCCAACCGGGCTACCGAAGGGACGGGCATAGGTCTGAACATTACCAAAAATCTGGTAGATATGATGGATGGCGCAATTGATGTTAAGAGCAAGTATGGGGAGGGCACCGTATTTATCGTAACCGTCAAGCAACGGGCGGAGGAGTGCGAGCCTATCGGCGCGGAGGTTGCGGAGCGCCTGCGCAGCTTCACGTTTATCGGGAACAGGCAGCTCACAAATTTGCAAGTCAGCCACGAACCCATGCCGTACGGAAAAGTGCTGGTCGTGGACGACGTGAAAACAAATCTGTACGTCGCGGAGGGGCTGCTGCTGCCGTATAAATTGGATATAGAAATGGCAGACAGCGGTTTCGCTGCAATTGACAAGGTGAAAAGCGGCAAGGTTTATGATATAATCTTTATGGATCACATGATGCCGGAAATGGACGGGGTGGAAGCCGTGCAGAAACTGCGTGAACTCGGGTATAGCGGCGCGATAGTGGCGCTGACCGCAAACGCGCTTGCCGGAAACGACGCGATGTTCAGAAAAAACGGTTTCGACGGTTTTATCTCAAAACCGGTAGACACGCACCACCTGAACACTATCCTGAATAAATTTGTCAGGGACAGACATCCGGACGAAGCCAAAGCCATGAACCAAAAACCGCAACCCGCCGCGCAATCCGGCAATTTAAGATCCATGCTGATTCAAGCGTTCCGCCACGACGCCGAAAAAACGGTTGCGGCGATGCGAAAAGCGTTTGCGAGCTACGACGTAAAGGCGCTCGCCACCACCGCCCACGGCATAAAAACCGCACTCGCGAACATCGGCGAACAGGAGATGTCAGACAAGGCCCTCGCGCTCGAACAGGCCGGCCATAACGGCGACGTAGATTTCATCCTCGCGAATACGGAACATTTTATAGAGAGGCTTGAGAACGTAGCAAAAGGGTTGAATTCGTAGTTGTAAAGTTTGGATTGAAGGGATAAACGAGGGGGTATTATGATTGTAAACGGGAAAAATATTGATCAGAAAGAAACGGCGGCGCTGAAAGATTATCTTGAGAGCGCGGGCTACGATCCGTCGAGGATCGCCGTTGAGAAAAACGGCGTCATTATCCCCAAAGATAAATTTTCGTCGGAGACGGTTTGCAATGACGACACGCTGGAAATCGTAAGGTTCGTCGGGGGCGGGTGAGCGGATGCGCGTTACGCTGAATGGGAAAATTGTTGATACGGAGTGCAAGTCGGTCTTTGAACTGGGGCGCGGGGTTGGCGGCGGCGTTAATCCTGACGGCGGTGAAACTGTCGTCATCCTGAACGGTTATCAACTGTCAAAAGACGCCGGCCTGAAGGACGGCGATACCGTCAGTTTCATAAAAAAAGGGGTTATGCCGGGCCGTGACGAACTTGAAAGCATGATGGCCGCGCGGCACACCCCCGGCGCGCATGAGAAACTCAAGGCGGCGCGCGTCGCCGTCGCCGGTCTCGGCGGCCTCGGATCACACATCGCCGTCTCGCTTGCGCGGCTTGGGGTTGGGGAGTTGCTCCTTGTCGATTACGACGTCGTCGAGCCGAGCAATCTGAACAGGCAAAGTTATTTTATTTCACATTTAGGGATGAAAAAGACGGACGCGCTTAAAAATCAATTGGCGGATATTAACGGTTTTATTTACGTCAATACGGTAGACGCTTTTATCACCGAGGATAACGCCGCTAATCTGTTTAAGGGATATAATATCGTTTGCGAGGCGTTTGATAATCCGGAATCAAAAGCGGTTCTAGTATCAACGCTTCTTTCAAAATTGCCGGGAGTAAAAGTCGTAGCCGCCTCCGGGCTCGCTGGTTTCGGCAGTTCAAACGATATAAGGACGCGGGTAAATTTCGGACGCCTCTACGTCTGCGGCGACGAAACAAGCGCCGCAGAAATCGGCTGCGGCCTCATGTCCCCGCGCGTCCAAATCTGCGCCGGCCATCAGGCAAACATGGTTCTCAGATTAATTTTGGGAATTGACGACGCATAAGTATGTGTCTTACGTGTACGGCGCAAGCGCAATATTTAATTGGCGAATAAATAAACGCACGTGAAACACACCGCATGCACGCGTATTCAAAACCCGCGCTTGAAATTTTTCATAAGCGATTTGACCTGCTTGTCGCTCATGCTTTTTTTCTCTTTTGCCGCCGGCTCGTACTTGTCGCAGATCAGCCTCTCATCGCCGCCAAACGACACTACGCCGCTTGTCCCGCCGCTTCTGCGAGCGCTGAATTCGCGGCAGGTCTGCTTCATTTTACAGTTGAAGCACGAGCTGTCTTTCTGCTCCCTGAGATAGGAATACCCTTTTTTCTCCATCGCCTCATCCCTGCGCTCAATCTCTTCAGCAGCGGCAATGGAACGGTTTTTAGCCACAAAACGATCATGATCCTCATCAAAATTCATACCTAACCTCCTTTTATTGTGAGTATACGATGTATCTCACGCATTTTTTATTGTGAGTATACGGTGTATCTCACGCATTTAGAAAATCTAACATTATCGGCTTTGGCCGTCACAAAAAACAATCTAAGATTGTCGGCTTTTGGCTTGCGCCGAGATAAACAAGTTGCCGTCACAATAAAAATCCCGCAATTTTTCTATGGCTTCGTTTATGTATGATTTTATGGGTTTGTCGGTTACGCCTGTTATGGTTACGTTGCATTTGTCTATTGGCAGCAGTATTTTGTGCGAGCGGCTCGACGCGACGGCTTCCGCCATTTTGGGGGTTATCTCCCCGTGCATTGAGTTGGCGAAGATTATGCCTGTTACGCCTATAATGCAGTCGGCTTTCGCGCAGTTGAACACGACGGCGTTTTCGCCGGTCGCGCCGTGGTTCGCCCCGGCTTTGAGCATTGCGGAGGTTGCGATCGAGTTTGTCCCGACTGCCATGATCTCCGCGTTTTCGAGCTCGGCTCTTATCTGTTCGATTACGGACTTGCCGATTCCGCCGCCCATGCCATCTATTACAAGAATATTCATAACGCCGTTACTGATCGCCCCTCATTCTCAAAAACCCGCGTTCGCTGCTTTTCACAAAATCGGTCAGCCGTTTGACGTCCGCGTCACCCGGAAAATCGGCATCGATCTTCGCCAGCGCGTCGCTTAGCGGCAGTCCGTCTCTGAACAGTACCCTGTACGCGTTGGTGATATTTTTGATTTGTTCGGCGTCGAACCCGCGTCGTTCGAGTCCGATTTTATTTGTGCCGGCGATTCTGAGCGGTTCGGTGCCTACGAGCGCGTACGGGACGATGTCCGACGCTATTCTCGCTCGCGCGCCGATCATCGCGTGGTCGCCGATTCTTGAAAACTGGTTTATCGAAACTATGCCGCCGATTGTCACATGGTTGCCGACGGTGACGTGCCCTGCCATCGCGAGGGAGTTTGATATGGTTGCGTCGTCGCCTACAACGCAGTCGTGGGCGATGTGGCAGTATGCCATGATCCACCCGCGCGCGCCGACGCGCGTTTCGCCGCTGGCGCTCGTCCCGCGGTTTATGGTGACGTACTCGCGTATCACCGTGTCGTCGCCGATGACAGTCAGCGTTTTTTCGCCCGCGTATTTTTTGTCTTGCGGTTCGAGGCCGATTGACGCGCCCATAAACACGCGGCAGCGGTTCCCGAGGCGTGTCCCGTTGCCAATCATCGCGTGCGGGCCGATTTGCGCCCCGTCGCCTATGACTACATCGCTTTCGATCACTGTGTACGGGCCGATTGCCGCTCCGGCGCCGATCTGCGCCCCGGGCTCAATAATCGCGGTTGGGTGAATCCCGGTCGCGTTAACGCTTCTTTCCCCGCAGCATGAACGGTTTCTGCCACTTTCATTATTTGACATTTTTCTAATGTCTTTCATTGATTAGTGTTTTTGTTGTGAGTATACGATGTATCTCATACATTTAGAAAATCTAAAATTTTAACAGTGACAGCAACTTGTTTATCTCGGCGTAAGCCAAAAGCCGTCAATGCTAAAATTTCTAAATGTATGAAATACATCGTATACTCCAAATAAAAATTACTTTTGAAACATTGCCATTCCCTCGGCTTCGCAGACGAGTTTGTCTTCTACAAAACATTTTCCTATGAACTTGCCTATGCCGCGTTTGAATTGCAGCATTTTTACCTCGATACGCAGGATGTCGCCGGGGCGTACTATGCCTCTGAATCTTGCGTTGTCTATGCCCATGAACAGTACGTTGGCGTCGACGTTTGACCCTTCTTCCCTGTTGTAATTTTTATACAGGCCCATGATTCCGGCGGCTTGGGCGATCGCTTCTATTTGCAGCACTCCGGGCATTACGGGGTTGCCGGGGAAGTGGCCGTTGAAGAAGTCTTCGTTGAAAGAGACGTTTTTGAGCGCGGTTATCTCCTGATCGGGGACGATGTTTACCACCTTGTCGATGAGGAGGAACGGGAAGCGGTGCGGCAGGATTTTGGTTATGTCGTCGTAGGTCAGTTCAATGTTGCTTTTGGGTTTTTCTTCCTCCGCGTTTCCGTGTTTTTTGATATGCTCGCGGATAACTTTTGCCGTTTCGACGTTGGCCGCGTGGCCTGTGCGGGAGGCTACGACGTGGGCGTTTAGCGGCTTGCCGAGCAGGTAGAAATCGCCGACCAGGTCCATTATCTTATGGCGGCAAGGCTCGTTTGGATAGCGCAGCTCGGTATTGTTCAGGAGGCCGTTTTGGCCGGATTCTATGGGGCCTTTGTAGGTATCGAAAAGTTTGCGCATGTAGTCAACCTGTTCGGCCGTCAGCTCAATGTCCTGAATGACGAGGGCGCTGTCGAGGCTTCCTCCCTTTATGAGTTCTAATTCCCGCAGTTTCTGTATCTCGGAAAGGAAGCAAAAGGTGCGCGCCGGCGCGAAACCGCTTACGTAATCTTTCAGCGAGATCATGGTCGCGTGCTGGACGCCGAGTACAGGGTGTCTGTAATCTACATCCATTGTTACCCGAAGATGGTCAAGCGGGAAGACGCTTAGGGCGATGTCGCCCTTTGTGTAGATTAGCGGCTCGGTGATGTTTATAAACTCGCGCTCCGCGTCTTGTTTGGTGACGCCGGCTTCCTGAACTAATTTTACGTACGGCATCGCACTGCCGTCCAAGAGCGGAATCTCCTGTGCGTTTACCTCTACGCGGCAGTTGTCGATTTCGAGTCCGGCGAGACACGACATCACGTGCTCTACCGAGTAGACTCTTACGCCGTCTTTCCCGATGGCTGTGCCGCGGGAGAGGTCGGCGACGTAATCAATATCGGCCGGGATTTCCGGCGCGCCGTCGAGGTCGGTCCTTACGAACCTGATACCGTAGTTCGCGGGAGCCGGGTTTAGCGTGACCGTGGAGGTAACGCCTGTGTGCAGGCCAACGCCTGTCAGCGATACGCTTTTAGCGATAGTATGTTGTGATGCCATACCGCAAATACCCTTTCTACAATAATAAATTATACAGATTTTTCTTTCAACAATTCCAATTCTTTTCGCAATGCTTTTACCTCTTTCAGCAAATCCGGCAGTTGGGCCGACGACGCCTCAATACGCCTGACGGTCATAAAATCTCTTGCCGGGTAGCCGGTGACTTTCGCTTCCGGGTCGATGTCTTTTGACACGCCCGCCTTGGCGCCGATGAACGAGTCGTCGCCGATGTTGATGTGGCCTACGAAACCGACCTGTCCGGCTATGATTACCCGCTTGCCGACTTTGGTTGAGCCGGAAATTCCGGTTTGCGCGGCGATGGCGGTGTTTTCGTCAATCGTCACGTTGTGCGCGATGTGGATGAGGTTGTCTAACTTTACCCCCTTGCCTATGATGGTGGGTTCAAAGTTTCCTCTGTCTATGGTCGTGCACGCGCCGATCTCCGCGTCGTCCTCTATGATTACGATTCCGAAGCACGGGATACGTATAAATTCTTTGTCCCTGTTCCTCGCGTTGCCGAATCCGTCGCTGCCGATAACCGCGCCGGACTGTATCACCGCCCGCGAGCCGATTTGTGAATCGTAGCGGATAATCACGCCGGAGTCGATTCGTGCGGATTCGCCGATTTTCACACCGCGCTCAATTACGCAGTTCGCGCCTATGCGGCAGTTCGCGCCGATTTTTACGTTCGCGCCGACGACCGTTCCGGGGCCGACCGAGGCTGACTTGTCGATTTCCGCTGTCGTATCGACTATTGCGGCAGGGTGGATTCCGTTGCCGAACAGTGGCGACAGGTCTTCAAACAGTTGCGCGGCGCGGGCGTAGCTGACGTACGGGTCGTCTACCTCTAAGCAGAGTTTTTCCGAAAACCCGTTCCCTTTTTTCACAATAACCGCGCAGGCGGCGCTTTTTTTTGCCTGTTCAAGGTATTTGGAGTCGGAAACAAAGGTTACCTTGTCGGCTGACGCAGACTCGGGGGATGTTATGCCAAAAACATCTACACTCCCGCATCCGTCGGGAAGCGCGGCGCCTATGTGTACGGCTATTGCGGATAATTTCACTAATCGGTCCCTTGCATTGATTGTTTTCCTGCCGTTATTTTAACCATATCTATGACTTAAACACATAAACGGGCGCGATTTGCTACTGCCGCCGCGTAAATTACCGTTCTCGCGCTAATTGGGCCAGCACCCTGTCGGTTAGGTCGTAGGCGTCTTTCGCGAAAACTAATCCGCCGGCGCGCCAGTCAAATATAAAATCGAACTGTTCGTCCGCCGCGATTCTGTCGATAATGCGCTGGATTTTTTCCAGAATTGGCCGGGTCAGCTCTTCGTTTTTCGTAAGTACCTCGCCTCTCTGGCCGAATTTTTCCTGCAAAAACCTTTCATGCGTGATGATCATCTGGCGCAGCGAGTCTTCGAGCGTCTTTCTCCGGTCGGCACTCAGAAGAAGGCTTTGCGCTTCGAGCTGGTTGCGAAGCTCGGTAATTTCCCTGGTCCTTCTCGACGCTTCCTGTTCCCACCTGGCGACTTCTCTGTTGAATTGTTCCTGTGCGACCCTTGTCCCCTCGAACTGGGTGAAAATTTTTTCGGAATTGACAAAGCCGATTTTGAGTTGCGCGGAAGCCGTGGTGAACGCCGCCGCCGCAAAAAACATCACCGCCGCAATTTTTAATCCCCTCATCATAAAACCCTCCTTCTAAATTAGTAAATATGGTATAATGGTTATTAATGTTTCCGCTTATTAATTAGACATCCTGGTATTACGATTTATTACCGTGAGTATGCAACACATCTTACACATACTCACAATCAAAAATGTACTAAATACATAAAATCCATCGTATACTCAGAATCAAAAATGTACTAAATACATAAAACCCATCGTATACTCACAATCTAAATCGTATTAAATGCATAAAATCCATCGCATACTCCAAATCAAAAACCTCGGTTCATGATGATGTGCCAGGTGAAGCCGTGGGGTCTGGAATTGAAGGCGCTTTTGTCGAGCGGGTCTAAGCCGTAGCCTACGTCTACTCCCATGACTCCTATCATTGGCAGATTCATCCGTATCCCGCCGCCCACGCCTCTGTACAGATCGCCCAAATCTATTCCTGAAATGGATGTCCATGTGTTACCCATATCGGAGAACAGCCCGATGTATATTTGCTGGTCTATGATTGGGTAGCGCAGTGACATGTTCAGGGCGAACATGGATATGCCGTCGCCTTCGCGCCTGTGCCGGTATCCGCCGAATGCCCAGTCGGGGTAGCCCCTGACTACCGCGTCGCCGTACGCGCCGCCCCCTGTGAACAGATCGTTGCCAGATATGATTATGTTTGGGCCGAGCCTTGTTATCGCGCCGAATTTTACCTCGCTGCCGAAGACTAACTTGGCTGGCAGTCTGAAATAGTTTTCGTAGGATACAGTTCCTTTGAGGTATCTGTATGTGCCGCCCAACCCCGCGATTTCGGGGGTGATGGTGAGTCTTGAACCCTCGTTTGGAAAGAGCGGCATGTCGAGGTCGTAGCGGTCGATGTTGAAGCGCAGACGGCTGATTATGCCGGTTTCCACGATACGCATGTTGCCAATGTTGTAGTCTTCCCTGTTTGTCCGCTCGTGGCTTAACTGGTAGATTGTCTGAAAGCGGAACTTGTCGTCGGGCCACGTGAGGCGGGAGCGGCCTACGCCGACCCGGAAACCGTAGCTCATTGTGGTGTCGTTGGTATTGTCGTAATAGCTGTAAATCTGCTGATCGGCGAATACTGTCCCCGTCAGCCAGAGCGGGGTGTCGAACGCCCACGGTTCGGTGAAACTTATCATTCCGAGTTTGCGGTATCTTCCGTACTGTACTTCGAGTTTCAGTTCTTGCCCGCTCCCGCGGAAGTTCGGGATCGCGGTGGAGAATGTGCCTGTGAGTTTGTCCTGATCGCTGTACGCCGCGCCCACCGTGAGCTGGCCTATGTTGTCCCGTTCCGTTATGTCGAATATCAGGTCGATCGTGCCGTCTTCGTTTGGCATGATGTCGGGGACGACGCCCGCAAAATAGTTCAGGCGCATGATGTTCTGCTGGCTCGACGCCATGAGCGACTGGCGGTATCTCTGCCCCGGCACGAGCGCGATTTCGCGCCTTATGACTTTTTCCCACGTTTTGCTGTTGCCGCGGACATCAATTCTGTTTACGATGGCCGGCCGGCCCTCGGTGATTTCGAACACTACGTCGATAGTGTCGGAGTTTTCTCCTCTGTAAATGCGGCGGTCTTCGACCCTTATCCAAAGGTAGCCCTGTTCGCGGTATGCCGTTTCGACAAAAAACCGTGTCATCTCAAACTGGCTCAGCCGAAACGGCCTGCCTCTCATGAGCGCGACCCTTGTAGCCAGGGTATCGGAGTCGATTATGGTATTGCCGATAAAGGCGACGTCGCCGGCAAAATACCTGCGCCCCTCGTTTACGGTTATGTCAATAAAAATGTCCCGTTTGTCCTCGGAAAACCACACGCTGTCGCGCTCAATGGCCGCGTCGAGAAACCCCATATCGCTATAGCGCATCATGAGAGTGTCGAGGTGCGCGCGGTACAGTTCCTCGTTAAAATCGCCGGAGCGCCACCAGCGGTTTTCCTTTGTTTTGAAGCGGCGGGTAAGCCAACTGCTTTTTACGTGTTCGTTCCCGTTGAACGCGACCGACCTGACCCGTACGCGCGGCCCTTCGTTTATGACGTACTTGATAATCGCGTTGCCCGGGACGATTGAGTTTATGATTTGCGCGTCGATCTCGGCCAGCAGGTAGCCCTTGTCGGCGTACATTTCGCTTATCGTCCGTACGCTTCTGTGGAGCTCCGCGTCGGAGAGCGGCTGATGGAGGTTTATGACCTTTTTTTCCTCAAACTCTTTTGTTTTGATTTTCCTGTTTCCCTCGAACTCGATCCTTTCGACGATTGGGAACTCCTCAAGCCGGAGCGTGAGGGAGACGCTCGTGTCGGTTTCGTCGTCTATGAAGAAGTCGATATTTCTGAAAAGCCCGAGGCGGTAGAGCCTGCGGATGGATTCCTGCACGTCCGACGGGGTAAACGTCTGGCCGGTTCTGAGCAAAATGGCGTCCCGCACGATGTCGGGGTTGTTCACAAAAACCCCTTCGACGCGGACGGTATCAAGTGTTTTGGCTTCCGCGCCCGTAATGCCCGCCAAAAACATTATAAGGCAGACAAGCGGCGCGGCGGCGGTAAGGAACTTTTTCATCTTATTGACAACTCTCCAACGCTTCCGCTTTTTTGAATATAATTTGTTCTTCCTCCGCCAATAGCGATATTACGTCGCCATCGCCGAATTTATTGAGTAAAAACTCTTCGGCGAGCGGGTCCTCCACCGACCGCTGAATCGAGCGGCGCAGCGGGCGCGCGCCAAGTACGGGATCGTAGCCCTTGTCCACTAAAAGTTTTTTCATCTCCGGCGTGAAAATCAGTTTTATATTCCGGTCGACAAGCCGCTGCTGGACGTCGTTCAACTGGATATCGACAATCTTTGCGATCTCATCCTTGCCGAGCGGCGCGAAGACGATTGTTTCGTCGATACGGTTGATGAACTCGGGGTTAAATATGCGCTTCATCTCGTCCATCACCTTGCCCTTCATCGCCTCGTAGTCGGTGGAGGCGTTTGTTCTGCCAAAACCCACCGCGCCTATCTTTTTGACGTCGCGCGTGCCGGCGTTTGAGGTCATGATGATTATCGTGTTCTTGAAGTTGACGCGGCGGCCGTAGGAGTCGGTGAGGATGCCGTCGTCGAGTATTTGCAAGAGGATGTTAAAAACGTCCGGGTGCGCCTTTTCGATTTCGTCGAGCAGGATGACCGAGTACGGTTTTTTGCGAATTTTTTCTGTGAGCTGCCCACCTTCTTCGTAACCCACGTATCCCGGAGGCGCCCCTACGAGGCGCGACACCGCGAATTTTTCCATGTACTCGGACATGTCGATTCGAACGAGCGCGTCTTCGGTGTCGAACAGCGATTTTGTGAGCGCCTTGGCGAGTTCGGTTTTTCCGACGCCCGTCGGCCCTAAAAATATGAATGACGCGATAGGCCGGTTGGCGTTGTGCAGGCCGGCGCGCGAACGCCTGATACTTCTTGCAACCGCGCTCAGAGCCTCGTCCTGGCCTATCACCCTGCCGCGCAGCTCCTCTTCGAGGTTCAGTATCTTTTTCGTTTCCTCCTCCGCGAGCCGCGCGAGGGGGATGCCGGTCATCGCGGCGATAACTTCGGCGATTGTCGATTCGTCAACGAGCAAGCGCTCCTCCGCCTTCGCCTTGCGCCACAGCGCTTTCGCCTCCAAAAGCGTGCCGTTCAGTTTTTCCTGTCTGTCCCGCAGTTGCGCGGCTTTTTCGAACTCCTGCTGCTCGACCGCCGCCTCTTTGTCGCGTAGCACATCCGCAATCTCCTTTTCGACTTCTCGGATGTCGGTCGGTATCTCCATGCTCGACAGCCGCTTCCTCGCGCCGGCTTCGTCGATCACGTCTATCGCCTTGTCCGGCAAAAACCGGTCGGAGACGTAGCGCTCCGAGAATTTCACCGCCGCCTCTATCGCTTTTTCGGAGTAAGTGACCTTGTGGTGCTCCTCGTAGTTGTAGCGCAGGCCCGAAAGTATCTGTATGGCTTCGGGGACGCTTGGCGGATCGACCATTATCGTCTGGAAGCGTCTTGCAAGGGCGCCGTCTTTCTCTATATATTTACGATATTCGTCGAGCGTAGTGGCGCCGACGCACTGTATTTCGCCTCTCGACAGCGCCGGTTTGAAGATGTTGGAGGCGTCGAGACTCCCTTCCGACCCGCCCGCGCCGACTATTGTGTGCAGTTCGTCTATGAATATGATGACATTTTCGTTTTTCTGCAGCTCCACCATGAGCGCTTTCAGCCGCTCCTCAAATTGGCCGCGGTATTTCGTTCCGGCGACCATCGCGGCCATGTCCAAATTTATGACCCGTTTGTTTTCAAGCACTTGCGGGATATTTTTTTCGATGATTTTCTGCGCCAGCCCCTCGACGATGGCAGTTTTTCCGATGCCGGGTTCGCCTATCAGCACTGGGTTGTTCTTCTTGCGGCGGCTCAGAATCTGCACTACCCGCTCAATCTCCTTTTCCCGTCCGATGACCGGGTCGAGTTTGTTTTCCCGCGCCATGGCGGTAAGGTCGCGGCCAAAATGATCTAAAAACGGAGTCTTGCTCTTCTCTTTGGGGGTGACCCCGCCGGGCCCCGGCCCTACCACTTCGCCGCCTTTGAGCACGCGGTTTATCTCTTCCTTTATCTGGTCGTATTCAAGCCCCGACGCCGCGAGCGCGTTGGCCGCCGCCGATTCCGTGTCTTTCATGAGGGCAAGGAGCAGGTGTTCCGTCCCGATATACTTGTGCGACATGTTGCGCGCTTCGTTCGCCGCGACTTCAAGCACCTTTTTCGCCCGCGGGGTAAAGGGGAGCATTTGCCCGATAGTCATCATCCCGCCGGCGGTGGAGACGGTTCTCTCTATATCGGAGATTAGATCGTCGAGGTCGATCCCCAATCCGCGCATGACCGCGACCGCCACGCCGTCGCCCTCCTTGATAAGGCCGAGGAGCAGGTGCTCCGTGCCTACGTAATCGTTACCTAACCTGACCGATTCTTCCCGGGCGATTTGCATCACCTTCTTGACGCGGTCTGTAAACATGCTGTTCATTACTGTTTATCCCTTTCATTACCTGATTTTTCATTACCTGGTTTTTTATTGCTCGATTTACGTGTTATTCTATATTGTCGTTTATTATTCCCCCGTTTTGGGCTTCCGTTTTACCGTCTTTTTCTTTACCGACCCAAACAGCTCCCTCGCGACATCCGCGCGGGCGGCGTCCATTTCGGCGTATGATTCTTTCTTGCTGTCGATGTACATTTGCAAGTGCGCGGGCATGCATATCAGAACGATTTTATTTATGTCTTCTGCGGTATGGCTTTTATGCGCGCCGCACTCTATCCCCAATCTTATGGCGGACGTCAGGTTCAGCAGTTCCGCGAAACCAAGCAGCCTCGCGCTGTATATTATCCCGCACGCGCGGCATATTTTGTCGCTGATTTCGAGCGTCGCGTCCTTTATCAGTTTCTCCCGCGCGTCGCGCTCGTGGCTGATTATCTCTTGTATGGCCTTGCTCGTAGACTCTATAAATTCCGTTTCGCTCGCCCCCATCGTGGCCTGGTTTGAGAGTTGAAAAAAGTTTCCCACCACGTCCGAACACTCCCCAAAAAACCCCCGCGTCGCAATGCCCATTTGGCTCGCGCCCAAAAGCACCGCGTCTATCGCCTTCGTGAGGACAAGCCCCGGCAGGTGCATCAAGTAGGATATCCGCAACCCCGTCCCCGAGTTCGTAGGACAGGCCGTCAAAAACCCCAACTGCCTGCTGTACGCGTATTTTAATCCCTTGCCGATACTGTCGTCGGCGCGGTTCGCCGTTTCCCACAAATCAAAAGTGTGAAAACCGGAGTCCATGGCTTGAATGCGCAGGTGGTCTTCCTCGTTTATCATAACGCTGAGCTTCCCCGACTGATTGCACGCTACTCCGCGCTCGCCGTCGGCCTTGAGCATGTCCATGCTCACCATCCGTTCTTCTACCAAAAAATGCTGTTCAAGTTTTCTGAGCTGCCCGAAATTTATCACCTCAAATTTGCCGCACTGCCTCGACACGCCGCCAAGCGCTGCCGACGCCTCCTTGAAAATTTTTAATTTCTCCTTAGCCGAAGCGCGCACGGGAAACTTGTGCCCGGTGACGTTGCGGGCCAAGCGGATTCTTGTAGAGATGACCACGTCCCCCTCCGGTCCCTTGTTGTCTAACCACACCGGCACCCGCCCGTGCAGCCGAAACCGCCCCGGCAGTTCTTCAACCTTGCCCTTTCCGTTCATTTAACGGCAGTCCTCTCCCCGAGCCCGCGTATGCAGTCCCTGAGGGCGGCCGCGTGCTCAAACCGCTCGTCGACTATCGCCCTGTTCAGGTCGCGCCGCAGCCTCTCCACATATTTCCGCGTATCTTTGCCCACGGCGGTTTCCGTCTCTCTGTAACTTTTCCCCCTGTGCCCGTCGGCTCCGTGGATCTGCATCAGTATCTTGCCTATCTGCTCCTCAAAGCTGTCGTAGCACTCTGCGCATCCGAGCCATCCCGCCGAACGGAATTCCGACAGTTTCATAGCGCAGTTTGAACACACGGTGTCCGGCTCTTCCTTCGCTTCCTTCTCCACGACCTCCTTGGCCGGCTTGACCGTCACCTTGACGTGTCCCCCCCCCAGCGCCGCCGCTGCGGCGTTGCCGACCATCGCTTCCAGCCCCTTGATGAGAGTGTCTCCATCCGGAATGGGTACCCCGCGCCCGCGCGCGCAGTCCTCGCAGAGGTGAAAAGTATGCGTTTCGTTATGCTCGACATGCGTGAGGCGGACGGTAGCCGGGCTGACTTCACAATCGTCACAAACATTAAAATCGTCAAACATTTTATCCTCCCAAGACGGGATATTCGGGATAACACCTATAACATAGCAATATACAATATAATATATGGGGGATGGAATGTGCAAGAATATAAAAATTGGGGGAAATCAAAACCTCCCGTTTCGCTCCGCGGGGCACGTGTATATCAAAATACTGTGGTACGTTTTTTACCGGCTTCGCCGGGATAGACAAATTCCCGTACATTACCTAAATCCTCTATATGGGTGGAACTGTCTGCCCTGCTTCGTTTTGAAACAGTTTTTGCCGCCTGTATCATAATGACATCAAAATCACCGTTTGCCCCCTCATTTTAACCCAAATTTCAATGTTTTTTTTATGGCACGGTATTTGATGTATATAACTACGTCATAGATTATGCTTTAGATTGTCATGTTCACTAACAATAAAAAATCGTAGGAGGTTTTTATGGGTAAAATCATCGGTATAGACCTTGGGACGACCAATTCGTGCGTATCCGTAATGGAAGCGGGGAAGCCGGTGGTTATCCCCAATGCCGAAGGGGGGCGCACTTCGCCCTCTATCGTAGCGTTCACCAAAACAGGGGAGCGGCTTGTCGGCGCTATCGCCAAAAGGCAGGCGGTCACCAATCCGGAGAATACGGTCTACTCCATAAAGAGGTTTATGGGGCGGCGGCACAGCGAAGTGCAGTCGGAAGAGAAGCGTGTCCCCTATAATGTGACGGGGTCGGGGGACGATCCGGTAAAGGTAAAGATTCAGGACAGCGACTACACGCCGCCTGAAGTCTCGGCGATGCTTCTGCAGTATCTGAAAAAAACCGCGGAGGACTATTTGGGCGAAACGGTGACCGAGGCGGTCATCACTGTCCCGGCGTATTTCAACGACGCGCAGCGCCAGGCCACAAAAGACGCCGGCAGGATTGCGGGGCTCGATGTCAAGCGGATCGTCAACGAACCGACGGCGGCTTCGCTCGCGTACGGGCTTGAAAAGAAGAAAAATGAGAAAATAGCGGTATTTGACCTCGGCGGCGGCACGTTCGATATCTCGATTCTCGAAATCGGCGAGAGCGTCTTTGAGGTAAGGTCGACAAACGGCGACACCCACTTAGGCGGCGACGATTTTGACCAGGCGCTGATCGACCATATAGCCGAGGAGTTCAAGGTATCGAACGGGATAGACCTGCGCGGCGACAGAATGGCGCTTCAGCGGCTCAAAGAGGCCGCGGAGAAAGCCAAGGTTGAGCTTTCAAGCGCGGTGCAAACCAACATAAACCTGCCGTTCATCACGGCGGACTCGAGCGGCCCGCGCCACCTCGACATGGTCATCACCCGCTCAAAGCTCGAACAGCTCGTCGCGGGGCTTGTCGAGAGAACCGTGGAGCCGTGCAAGAAAGCGCTCGCCGACGCGAAACTGTCCCCAGCCGAGATTGACGAGGTGATATTGGTCGGCGGCGCGACGCGCATGCCCTCCGTTCAGCGTAAGGTGGAGGAAATTTTCGGCAAAGGCCCGAACAAGGGCGTGAACCCCGACGAAGTGGTGGCCGTCGGCGCCGCGATCCAGGGCGCGATTTTGGGCGGCGACCAGAGCGTGAAGGACGTGCTGCTCCTCGACGTCACACCGCTCTCCTTAGGCATCGAGACGCTCGGCGGGGTGATGACGAAGCTCATCGAGCGCAACACGACGATCCCCACGAAGAAGAGCCAGGTGTTCTCAACCGCGGCGGACAATCAAAACGCCGTGACGATCGTCGTCTGCCAGGGCGAGCGCGAAATGGTGGCGCACAACAGGATGCTCGGCAAGTTTGACCTCCTCGGCATACCGCCCGCCCCGCGCGGCGTCCCCCAGGTTGAGGTCACGTTCAACATCGACGCCAACGGCATACTGAACGTCAGCGCCAAAGACCTTGGCACCGGAAAGCAGCAGGAGATCAGGATCGAGTCTTCAAGCGGCCTCTCCGAAAACGAAATCCAGCGCATGGTAAAGGAGGCGGAAGCCAACGCCGCGCAGGACAAGGAGGAGAAAGAGCGTATTGAGGTCAAGAACCAGGCTGACCAGACGATATACCAGACGGAAAAGATGCTGTCGGAGATCGGCGACAAAATTTCGGACGGCGACAAGTCGAGCATACAAACCGCGCTCGATGACCTGAAGCAAAAAGCCGCCGGGACAGACACCGACGCGATAAAGAGCAGCATGGACGCGCTCATGAAAGCGAGCCACACCATGGCCGAAGCGATGTACAAGCAGGGCGGCGCGGGCGGAGCCGACGGCGCGAACATGGGCGGTGATCCCGGATCAGCGGGTGCGCAGCAAGGCCCGGCGCCCGATCAGCAGCAGAATACCGGCGACAGCGGCAAAAGCAAAGACAGCGACGGCGCCGTCGACGCGGATTTCGAGGTTGTTGACGAGAAGTAATTTTGATTTGGAATATACGATGTATTTTACGTATTTACACGTAAAATATTAGATTGCAGGGGCGGCCTCATGCGGCCGCCCTGTTTTTCTCGTGGTATCGCAAAAAGAACGTAAAGTATAAAATAGTTGCATCGGAGGCGCAAGGAATTTATTATATTCAGGTAGGAGCCGTCCACAAAACAACATTATTAATTGACGGCAGATCAGGTGTCATACGGAGGAAAATTGTCACTGGAACAGTCTTTGGAGCAGGCCAAAGAGCCGCAGCCGCAACCGCCATCCGCGGCAAAACCGCCCAAATCGAACGAAAAGGCCGGCATTTTGCGCTTTTTTCGGGAGATGGGGTCGGCGCTTGCCATGGCGCTGATTGCCATAGTGTATGTTATTCAAGCGTTCCAGATCCCTACGGGGTCAATGGAGGACAGTCTCCTTGTGGGCGACTTCCTGCTCGGGCTGAAGTTTGTCTACGGGGCGCCGATAGTACCATTTTCGCAGGAACTCGGCATCAAGAGGAGGTTTCCGGCGGTGACAAAGCCCAAGCCGGGCGATGTTGTGATTTTCAGGTATCCAGGCACGGACAAGAAAGACTACATCAAACGCATGGTGGCCGGTCCGGGCGACGTGATTGAGATTATAGGCAATACAACTCTTGTGGTCAACGGCGCAAACATAAAACTTCCGCCGCGCGGAAAGTATACGGGCGGCAACAGGGCCGACCCGCGCATCACCAACTTCGCCCCGCTCTACATACCGGCAAAGGGCGACATTTTAACACCGGATACTATGCCGGTCAGGGAGTTTTTGTTTTTCAAAAATTTAGTTCATCAGGAAAACCCTACTAAAAAAGTGCGTATGCACTTTGACCTCTATATAGACGGCGAGCTTGCGAACAACGCGGTTTTTAACTTCAACGACGTGCGCGTTTCGTTACAGGATTTGCAGAACGGGAAACTCACTTTTCGAAACGAGATGATGCGCCGCACGGAAGTTTTTGATTTTAACCGCTTCGACGACTGGACAACGCTTGATTACTTCCTCGAAACCATCCGCAAAAATTTTCCCGGCAGAGACGTGTCAGTACGCAATACGCTTTTTCTCGGTGACGCACGGGTGGATAGCTATGCCGTGCAGTTCGACAACTATTTTATGATAGGTGACAACCGCGACAACTCTCTCGACTCCCGGTATTGGGGCTACCTGAACAGAAACTTTGTCAAGGCAAAGGCGTTCATACTCTACTTTTCTTTCGACAGCAGCAAGCCATTATGGCAACTCCCGATGAACATCCGCTGGGACCGCGTAGGGAAGCTGATAAGGGATTGGGACGGGGTGCAGGAAAGAAACGAACGAGTTAAATTTTAACGACGACAATCCGGTTGCCCTGAATCTGCACGACCTCTACCGCTGTCCCGCTGTCTATGAACAGGCCATCGGTCACCACGTCGCATGTGTTTTTGTTGATGGATACTTTACCCGACGGACGCAGTGAGGTTGACGCTACCCCCTTGTCCCCAACTTTCGGTACAAAATTCATCCCCTCGTCGGACTGCGCGTCGCCTAATGTCGCAGCGAGGTAAGGGCCTTTTACTACGCGGCTGAGGCGTACAAAAAAGTATTTGAAGAAGATAATTATCAATACAAACGAGCCGATTATGCTGAGGCAGAGCCGTATGATGTTTTGTTTCAGAATCGCCGCCTGCCACGGGAACTCCGGGCTTGGGATTACGAAGTTTTGAAACGACAGCACCATCCCGATCATCATCAATATTATCCCCGAAATTCCAGCGACGCCAAAACCGGGAAGGACGAAAATTTCGATAGCGAGAAGCACCGCGCCGGTGACGAGCAGGAGCATTTCCGTGTAGTGCGCGAGGCCGACCATGTACTGGCCGAAGAATACCAGCGCGAGGCAGGCGATGCCGATAGCGCCGGGGATGCCAAAACCCGGGGAGCGCATCTCAATGTACAGCGCGGAAAAGCCGATCATCATCAATACCGGGGCAAGCATCGCAATGATGCTGACGAACCGCTCCGACCAGTTTCTGCCGACAGAAATTATCTCGGCGTTTACGTACCCCATCTCCCGCAGCATTTCGTCGATGGTTGATACGGTCATTTTCGAGAAGCCGTATTGAAGCGCTTCGACCTCGGTCATTGTCAATAGCTCGCCCGGACGGACTATTTGCCGGGTGGAGCGGATTTGACTTTTGGTCTGCGGGTCTAATTCGGCAATTTTCACGGAATCGAGATACAGCACCGTGTCGGGCAGCGTTACCTCAAACACGCCCGGCCCCTCGGTGACCATCGCTTCCGATAGAATTTCCGAAAAACCGTTTTTGTGCGCAAGCGTCCTGAACTTCGCCCTTATCGGCGACTGGTGCTTCTCGCCGAGCATTTTGGGGCCTTCGCTTGTGTTTATGAGCGGCGCGACATCGCCGATTGTCGTGCTCGGGCGCATGGCCATCTGATCGGCGGCAAGCGCGATTAACGCCCCCGCGCTGATGGCTTTCGACCGGACAAACGCGATGGTGGGCAACGCGGAGCCGGTAATGTATTCAACAATGGCAAACGCGGCGTCGACCTGGCCGCCAAACGTGTCTATGTCGAGGATAACAATTGAGTTGTCCTGATCGCCCGCCTCTTTGACCGCCCGCCCGACAAACGCGGCGAGGCCGTGGTCGACGGGGCCAGATACGGGGATTACGAAAGCCTTGCGGATATTCGCGTTCACCTTTGTCGTCGTAGCGGCAGTTACGGGGTTGGGGCCGGGGTCGGATATGGTTACACTTGCCGTGTCGTCCGCAAATAGAAAGATGGCGGCGAGCAGGGGTATGATTGCGAAATAGAATTTTTTTATCATACGTTAAAAATACAATAAATATGAAGCCAAAGTCAAATCCAAATTTTTAGGACACACGTGTAAATGCGCCGGACACACGTCGTATACTCACAATTAAAATTTTATTTGACACGCCCCGCCCTGCCCGAATGTATATTAACGGTATGAACATTCCCTATACCCCCGCTCCCGGCAAAACCGCCATCGCTGCTATCGGCTCCGCCCTCGTTGACCTGTGTCTTATGGAATCTGATGATTTCATTAGCGGTTCCGGGGCGCAGACGGGGGGGATGGTTATGGTTGAACACACGCATATTGAGAATATTCTTTTAAAAACGCCCAACAAACCTAGCGTTGTGCCCGGCGGCTCGGCGTGCAATACTGCGGTCGGCGTCGGCCGGCTCGGCTGGAAATCGCGATTTATCGGCAAGCGCGGTGATGATGATTTGGGCCGCGCGTTTGAGAAGTGCGTCAAGATCGCCGGTGTTGAACCTATCCTCCTCACGTCGCAAACGGCGACCGGGCGCGTGCTGTCGATAATCACCCCGGACGCGCAAAGGTCTATGCTGACCTACCTCGGGGCGTCGGCGGAGATACTGCCGGATGAGATTAAGGGGTCGTACTTTGAGGACTGCGCGATCGTCCACCTTGAGGGCTATTTAATGTTTAACCCCGACCTGATGATGGCCGCCCTGAAAGCGGTCAAGTCAGCCGGCGCGCTCGTTTCGCTTGATCTCGCGAGTTACAATGTTGTAGAGGCGTCGCGCGGGCTGCTTGATGAGATGATTGCGGGTCAATACGTTGATATTCTCATGGCAAACGAGGACGAAGCCGCCGCGTTTACTGGCCACAGGGACGAAGAGAAAGCCGCCGCCAAATTGGGTGAAAGTGTGTTGTTAGCCGTGATGAAGCTGGGCAAGCGCGGCTCAGTCATTATCCACAAAGAAAGCGGTAGCAGGATAGAGATAGCCCCTTGCGGCGGCGGAAAGCCCGCGGTAGACACCACGGGCGCGGGCGACCTGTGGGCGTCAGGATTCCTCTACGGCCTTGTCAACGGATACGGCCTCGAACATTGCGGAAAACTCGGATCACTATGCGGGTATGAGGTTTGCCAGGTGGTGGGGGCGCACATTCCCGACGAGGGCTGGGAGAGGATCAGGAAGATTTCCTGATCAGTACCGACTCTACCCTGTTACCCGCGGAGTACATGATACAGAAATTTCGCCCGTCGATCTCAAACCGCTCGCCTGTCTTGGGGATCCTCCCAAGGTAACGTGTCAGAAGACCGTTTAGTGTCCGCACGTTTTCAGACATTGATAGCAAGCTCTCGGGTAGCCAGTCTTCCATCCCGTCAATCTCCTGCAACCCCAAAAACACTCTTGCGCTGCCGCCCTTCCCCTGACCTTCACCTTCCTGTTCCTGTCGAAAATTCATTACTCTGCCTAAGCCGTCCGCAAGTGAAAATACGCCGCTCAGCCCGCCGAATTCGTCAAGCACGCACGCAATGTCCAATTTTTGAGCAAACATGAAACCTATCAAATCCGCAGCTACAAGCGTTTCCGGCACCCATTGAGGGTTTTTAGCCAGTTGGCGGCAACGGTTAGTAGGAGAAGCCGACAAAAGCGTATGCAGGCACACCACGCCGATGACTTGCTGACTGCGCGGCGAGCGGGTGATGAGCGCGTAAGTCTGTGAGGTACGGACGAGCTCTTTAAGCGCGTCGGAAACAGTAGTGTAGTGCGGTAAAAACGGCATCTGCGACCGGTGAATCATAAAACGTTTGACCGGCTGTGCGCCCCTGTCGAGCAAATTGGTTATAATCCTCTGCTCGGATTTTGAGATAACGCCCCGTTCAAGCGAGCTGCACAGGGCCGATTTCAACTCGTCAACAGTGATAAACGGGCTGGGGTTACGAAGGTACCGCTTAAAACGCGCGAGGAAAAAGCGGTTTATCCGCTGTATCAGATTAAGCAGCGGGGACGATACAATTTTGAGATTATATATGACCGGCGCCGCAAATCCCGCAATCTTCTCGTTCCACCGCAACGCGCCTGTCTTGGGCGCTATCTCGCCGAACGTGATAATTATCGCGGTAGCCGCCGCAAAACTCCACAGAACGCTGCTCTTGCCGAGAATCGCGGTCATGAGGGAGTTTATTAGCCCGGTGAGTGTGATGTTTACAAAGAGATTACAAACTAAAAGCAAAAGCAATGTTCGCTGGCCGTCTTTCAGCAACAAATATATAAGCCTGCGTGAGTGTGCTCTGTGGTCTTGAAAGGAATCAATCCGCTCGCGCGGGATGGAAAAAAGCGCCGTCTCGGACGCAGAGAAAAACGCCGATAGCAGTATAAAACAAAAATTGACCGCAAAGAGTACGATTATATTTGTATCCATAAACAGGATACAATATACATCACAGCGGCACAAAATGTCAGAATTTTTGTTTTTATTATCGCGCGGGCCCGCCGCGCCGGTTCTTACTGCCCACTTATGGAGAAACTACTTCTCTTTTGCGGTTAAATTCATATGTTCAGCAACAAACGTTATCGCCGCTTCGCTAAAAACTACCTAATTTTGGGATAAATAGGCGTAAAAGCAGCTCAAAACTCTATCAAACGCCCTTATGTTCAATGAGTCTCCTTGTTTTCATGTAATAACATTGCTGCAATACCGCGTGGACGGGGCGGGAGTTGCTCCCGCCCTACCACATACATCACCGCACACCAATAATCACCGACACCCGCTCACGCTTTCCATCCAACATCGTTACTATACCACGCGCTAAATACGTCCCCTCGGATACGGGGCGGCCTTTTGTGTCGGTCAAATTCCATGCGCCGATCAAACGCCTGTTTTGTGTGTTGGTGATGGTGGTGGATTCGGAGGTGGCGAGCGACCGGGGGCGGTCGCCCCTACAGGTGATTCGGTTGACAACGTTACCCGACGCGTCGAAAATTGTTAATGAGGCGTTGTC
>JAITFQ010000033.1 GCA_031281225.1 Chitinispirillales bacterium | reverse complement strand
CAAGCATAATAAAAAAATTAAGGGTAAAATATTGCTGCTTGAAGAGAAGCTGCGCTCGCGGACGTATTACAGCGGCGACGACGCGATTTTTGATTTTTACAGCGAGCGCCTGCCGCGCGCGGCGTCTATAAACGATCTCAATAAGGCGATTAACGCGGCGGGGAATGACAAATTTTTATTTATGAAAGAGGCCGACATCCTGAGCGCCGTGATTCCCGACGAAGCGGAGAATTTCCCGGATTATGTGAATATCGGGAATCAAAATTTCGCGCTGAGATACGCTTTTGAACCGGGGGCCGACAGCGACGGCGTCACCCTTGCGCTCCCTCAAAAAGTTTTGCCGTTCGTAAGCAGGGAAACGCTCGGCTGGCTGCTCCCCGCGCTCTGGCCCGACCGCATCAAAAATCTCTTGCAGCAGCTTCCGCGCGGGCAGCGCAAACTGTTTATACCGCTAAACGAGACCGCCGCGAAACTCGCCGCGTCGCTTACCGCTGCCGATAAGGACGAATCGTTCGCCGCCGCGCTTTCAAAAGCCGTAAAGCAGATGTACGGGGTTGATATCGACCCGTCGCTTCTCGAACCGGACAGGGCCGACACGCACCTTGATCTTAAAATAGAGATACGCGACGACAAGGATAAAATCATCGCCAAGGGGCGCAGCGGCGACGTGTTCAGGCAGATAAAGGACGCGGCCGAATCGCTTACCGAGCAGAGCGGCTCGCCGTGGGACGGGGCGTTTGCGTCGTACCGCAAGACCGGGCTTGCCAAGTGGCCCCCCGACGATTTAAGCCAGCCAATCGACATCGGGGCCGACAAGGGCGGCCTCGCGGTAAGGGGTTACCCCGCGTTAATTCCAAACGAAGACCCCGACGCGCTGTCCGTTGATTTAGTCCTGTTTCCGTCGAAATCCAAAAGTGACGCCGCCCACCGCGGCGGCGTCCGACGCCTGCTCGAGCTGACGATAGTGAAAGACCTGGCGTGGACGGAACGGGATTTGTCCCTGTCGAGCCAGATAAAAATGATGTGCGCGCCGTTTGGGACGGGCGGCGCGTTCAAGGAGAAACTGTACGGGATGATTTGCGGCGCCGCCCTCTATTTCGGCAACGCGCCGAGGAGTGAGGAAAAATTTAATGATCTGGTAACGAAAACGCGGGAATCGCTGCGCGGGATCGGCTTCCACGTGTTATCAGTATTTGAGGAATCGCTTAGAATTTTTACGGATAACACCTCGCGCCTCTCGTCTGCAAAGAAAAAACTGCCGCCGGACCTCGCCGCGGAGCTGACTGAAATTCACAATGGGTTTTTCAAGGATATTTTGGACGGGCGGGTGACACTAGAGATATTTTTGCAATACCCGCGCTATCTAAAAGTGTTTACGGTGATGGTGGAGAAAGCGGCAAACGAGCCGTTCAAGTACCGTCAGAACAGGGCCAGCGTTAGCCAATATCTGTCGATCTATGAAAATCTCCGCAAAAAGCCTGTGCCCGTAGAAAATTTACACCGCCACGAGCAACTGCTAAACGAACTCGCCCAGATGATCCGCGAATACGAGGTTAATCTGTTTGCGCAGCACGTAAAAACGCTGTACCCGATATCGGAGAAACGGTTGGATAAAAAGGTGGAGGAGATAAAGAGCGGTTGACGCGCGAAATCCAAACTAAAACCATGAAATCCACCATGTTTTCTATGACCGGTGAGGCAGATTATTCTATATTGGATTCGCGATTGCCATTAAATTCCACCTTTACTTATTCTTCCCCTCCAGCTCCGCAACCTTCGCCTCCAAGTCCGCTATCCGCTGGCCGCTAGCCTTCGTCGCCTCGTTCAGAAGCGTCGCCAGCCCCAGCATCTGGTCGCCCTTGCGCAGCACTATCACGTCGCCGTAGTCGCCGCTTATCATGCTGCGGCACGCTTTCTCGAACCTGAATACCGGCCCCGCCAGCTTGTGCGAGAAGAAGACGGTCATCATCACTATCTGCAACACCACAAGAAATATCCCCGCGCCAAAAACCCACAGGAGCGTGCCGGCAAACTCCCTGCGTATGTCGCCCAAGTTGCCAAAATCGCCAACCTTGAAGCGGATCTGTTCAAGTATGTCGGCGTACTGCTCGGCGGTAGGCTCAAGCCTGTCCTGCGTCTGGACGGTTATAATGTTCTCCACCTCCCGCTTCATAATCTTAGACGAGGTCGAGATTATCGTCTGAGACGCCAAATAGAGCGTGAGAATCATAAATACCAGCATAATCAGCATCGGGACGAGAAATGTAATCATGTAACGGCCCTGCAAGTTGCGGTCGATAAAGAAATTCTTTCTGGCAAATGACGGCTTTGACACGTTATCGCTCCTTAATAATTGTATGGGATAAAACCTCTCAAATATAAATATACATTATAACACACCCAACACACCAAATTTTTTATTGTGAGTATACGATGTATTTCACGTATTTAGAAAATCTGTCATTTTCGGCGTTGGCTTCGCCGAGATAAACAAGTTGCCGTCACAGTTAAAAATTTTTTATTGTGAGTATACGACGTATGTCACGCATTTATACGTGGAATTTATAATCGCGGGAGTTACAACAAAAAAAAGGGCGGGCAGACCCCGCCCCTGCGGTATCAACTCGTAAATACGTAAAACACATCGCATACTCACAACAAAAAACCTATTCGACGGAGACGTAGACTAGTGTTTGGTTGACGAGCTGGCAGGCGATTTCGCCGAATGTTATCGGGCCGGCGAAGTTTTCCAACTGCTTGCCTTCCAACTCCCCGTACAGGAAGTTCAGTATGCAGTTGCACGCGAAAACCTCGTTCGCGTCCGAATGGTCGTGGAGACGGGCGTTGAACTCTTTTTCGTAGTTTGGCACCGGCTTCGCGATCTTGTATTTTATGCCGCGGAATACCGGCGCGTAGAAGTTCACGACGCCGCTTCCCACCGACTTGAACGAGATGTTCACGCCGTTGCCAGAGTAATCCCCAACGAGCGGCAGCTTAGTGTCTATCCCCTTTTCGGCGATGTAATTCGCGAGATTTTTTTCCACACCGTCAATCAGGCACTTTGTAGCCGAAAAACCTTCCTCCGTAAACTCAATGACCGGAGACTTTTCGTCCTGAGCAAAGATGTTGATTACGCCTATCGTAACCGCCTTATCCTCCGGCACGCCAATGTGCAGCACCGCGGCCCTGTCAGTATACGCCTCGCCGGCTTGCCCGTTGACGGCTATGGGCGTCTGGCCCACCACGCCTAAATTCAGCCCGGCTATCCAGCCCGCTACGTTCTTCATGAAAATGTCCTTGAACTCCGGAGCCTTCTCGGCGTAAAACTTGTGCACCGCGGAGTCGAACGGCACAATCACGATGGAGAAACCGTTTTCGTACGCGTCCTCAGCCACGTTTTTGACAGTATCCGCACAGTACGACTTAACCGCAAAGTCCTTATACGGGAATTCGGTCACAAAAAGCAGCTCGCCCGAAACCTTACCCCCCTCTTTCGCCATGAAATACTCGGTTGAACCACCCACCCAATTACCCTTGGGCAGCTTTCTGAGGAGCGCTTCCGTACCGGCGATATGAAGAATCCCACCGCCGCCAATCCTCCTCGACGTTTCATCAAACGACATCAGCATAATTTTTTTCCTTTTTTTGTTGTGACGGCAATCTTCGATTGTTTGTTGTGACGGCAAAGCCGACAATCTTAGATTATTTGTTGTAACAGCAACTTGTTTATCTCGGCGCAAGCCAACGCCGACAATGTAAATTTTTCTAAATGCGTGAAATACATTGTATACTCACAAATCAAAAATTTCTAAATGCGCGAAACACATCGTATACTCACAAATCAAAAACTTCTAAATGCGTGAAATACATCGTATACTCACAATTTAAAGTTTTTGGAAGGTGGTGTAGTCGTTGCCTGTTATGGTGGTACGGTATTTGTTTATGAACGAATTCATTTCGCCGGTACAGGTTACCAGAGTCATGTGTGTAGGGGCGCGGGCGTATGTATCTTTAAGCCGCGTCACCAACATGGACAGACTCCACTTGCTAAAAGCGTAATTCCCTGTCAACAGCTTCTCGGTTTGCTGCGACGAAAGCAACTGAAGCATAAACCTTCCTCCTTTTTAAGGTTTTTATGATTTATCCGGGTATATATGGTACCCGGAACGGTTTTAAGCCCCCAGCCGAAACCGTGCGATTAGCTACTCCCGCTTCCAAATGTGTATGTTTTGTGATTAATTATAGGTGCCGTCGATGGACTAAGCATAGTTATATACTAATAATACATTGAGGGGAATTGACGTGCAAGGTTTTTTTATTATTTGTTTGGATATTCTATTCTTGTGTGGAATATTCCCTGCAATACCGGCATAAATCCGTCTGTGATGTCGTGCAAATCGCGCAGGGTAAGGTTGCACTGGTCAAGCTGCGACGAGAGGAATTTGTCTTTGATTATTTTTTTGACCAGTTCCCGCAGCAGTTTGGGTGAGCTTGTCGCAAGGCTTCTCGACGCGGCTTCCACCGAGTCGGCGAGCATGATTATCGCGGCTTCGCGGGTTTGCGGGGGCGGGCCGGGGTATTGGAAGTCCTGTTCCTGAACCTGCTTGTGCGGGTCTTGCTCCAACGCTTTTTCGTAGAAAAACGAGACGGAACTGTCGCCGTGGTGCTGCATGATGATGTCCTGAATGATTTTGGGCAGCTTGTGTTTCTTTGCCAGATCGACGCCATCCTTCACGTGGGAGCATATAATCAGCGCGCTCATGGACGGGGATAGCTTGTTGTGGCGGTTTCTGTCGCCCAGGCAGTTTTCTACATAGTAGTCGGGCTTTTCGATTTTCCCTATATCGTGGTAATAGGACGCCACCCGCGCGAGGAGCGCGTTCGCGCCGATTGCCTGCGCGGCGGACTCGGCGAGGTTGCCTACCAAAATGCTGTGGTTGTAGGTTCCGGCGGCTTGGATGGAAAGGCGCTTGAGAATCGGGAGATTCATGTCCGACAGTTCTATAAGCGTCATGTCGGTGGTGATGTCAAAAACCCGCTCGAAGAACGGGGACAGCATCATCGTCATAAAAACCGACACCAAAACCCCTATGAACGCGCTTCCGGTATTGACGATAAAGTAATCGAAGCGCCACCCCATCATCTGCCAGACGGCGATGATAGCGGCGCTTACCAGAAACATTGGGGGGATCGCCTTGAAAAAGTGCCAGCGGTAGCGTATACGGTAATTAAGGAAGGCGGCGACCACCGAGTTCAGGAATGTGTACAGGAAGAAATAGTGATTAAACCCGGTAACCACGCCAAAGTAGATGCCGATGAACAGGCTGACGAGCATACTTACCTGCATCCCGAACAGTATTGTGCACAGAAGCGCGGCGGTCGTTATCGGTATCAGATATTCGGGCACGGCCGCGGTTATCTCCCACGCCTCGAATAGCGGCGGGAAAAATCTCATCCCAAACCTGATCATCATAAGTTGCAGGATAATGATTATGCACAGAGCCAGCAGGCTTTTGGGATTTTTGACTAAATTTGGCTTGTGCCTCTTCATGTAAAAGGCGAGAAACAAGAGCAGGATTTGCAGGAAAATAATCCGTCCGGCGTACGCGGCGTTTACCCTGCGCTTCTCGACATCGCCCTCCATGCGCTCCATCGCCACGTGGAGGGAGTGCAGTTTCTGGACGACTTCGGGGGTTACCTCCTGATGCTTGCGGACGATTTCCGTGTCTTTGATGACCTTGCCGCTTGTCCCGAGCACTTCGTCGGCGGCGGCGCGTTTTCTGTCGAAAGTGGCCTGATCGTTTACCCGGATGTTCGGGGTCACGCAGGCGTAGAGCAGTTCATATATTGTGTTAAGCCCCTCGTCGTCCATCCGCTGTTCGCGTCTGATTTGCGCCGCGATCTGTTCGAGGGCGACCTCTTTGACCGGAATATCGGAGACCGCGACGGTACTCTCGCCGCCGCCGCGCATGAGGGTTACGAATCTTTTTGAGTACCGCAGGTTAGACACGAAGACATTGTTGAATCTCAGGCGCCGTTCCCGGAATTCTTCATCGGTGGCGTATAGCAGCGTAGCCGAGACGCCGCGGTCCATGAGGGCGACGAGCTGCACCGAGGCCTCATTGAAAAGTGCGGGCCTGCGCAGCAGCGCCGTTACCGCCCGCTCCGAAAGCCCTCTTACCAGTTGCTTTCTGTTATCTTCCCTGAGCGAATCGGGCTCCTCCGCGTCGATGATGTTTTTAGCCACCGCCCAAATTCTGCCGAGTTTCGCCAAGGACTCCGAGGCTACCGCCGAATCGTACTCCATGACGAGGAGAACCTGATCCATCGCCCTTCTTCTCTCTCGGTCAAGCTCTTCCTGAGAGCGTATAACGTCGAAAGTAAAGGGGGCGATGACGGTCTCTTTCGAGGCGGTGCCGACCTTTGGCAGGTCGAACATCCGCACCGTTCCGTCGTACGGGAACAGCAGGACGAGGCAGATTGAAAACGCCGCCAAAATCACCAGCGGCGCCGAATTACGCGTCCAGTGAACGATACGCGAGCCAAGGCGCTTGCGTACGGCGCGCAGACCCCGCGTCCCTTTTGAGTTGTTAGTCATCAAGCAATTGCCGGCGTTGTAAGACGACCGCTATTGCCCGCTCTCAAGCCGGATACGCTCTAACCTGAGGTCAGAAAGCTCCCTTTCGGCAGTTTCGGCTGCCTTATGCGCTTCCTCAAGCCTCGCCTTATCCTCTTCGGATACTACTGCCGGACCCCTGCGCCCTCCGCCGCCACCACCTCCGCCTCCTCCGCCGCCAGGCCCCTTCTGACCCTTATTACCGAAGCAACCGGCGACTCCCAACATCAACATAATCGACAAAACAAGCGCGGTACGTGCCACGCTCCTTATCATCCTCGACATTTTGAGGACCTCCTCTTGGGTATAATAACATTAAGTGTTCAACATTCGAAACAACGCTACATTCTATAATAATAGTTTTTTCCACATACGCGTGTCAATAGGTTTTAATAAATAACCGAATTTCCTTCTCCAACTCCGCCAAAACCTCCCCCGCCGCAACCTTCCTCAAAACCTTCCCCCCGGCAAACAGCAGCCACTCCCCCACGCCTCCCGCGACCCCCACATCCGCCTCCCGCGCCTCGCCCGGGCCGTTGACCGCGCAGCCCATGACCGCGACCTTGACGCTGCCGGCCATGCCCGACACCATCTCCTCCACCCGCTCCGCAACCTGCGCCACATCCACCTGCGTGCGCCCGCAGGTCGGGCAGGCGATCACCGTCGGCCCCGCCGCAAGCCCCAGCGATTTGAGTATCTCCCTTGCGGCATAAATCTCCTGCACCGGATCGCCGGCAAGCGACACGCGGATTGTATCCCCTATGCCCTCGGCCAAAAGAACCCCAAGCCCCACCGCCGACCTGATCGACCCGCTACGCACCGTCCCCGCCTCCGTGATGCCAATGTGCTGCGGCGCGTCGGTCTGAGCCGCGAGGGCGCGGCACGCTTCCACGGTGGTCAGGACATCGCTCGCCTTTATTGATAATACGACGTTATCAAATTTTTTATTTTCAAAAAAAGCCAGCCACGAGACCGCGCTCTCCGCCAGCGCCGCCGCGCAGGGCGACCCATACCTGTCGAGCAGATGTTTTTCAAGCGAGCCGGCGTTCACCCCTATGCGGATGGGGATAGACGCGCTCCGCGCCGCATCGATAACCGCCTCAACCCGCTCCGCCCCGCCGATGTTCCCCGGATTGATACGCACCTTGTCCGCCCCCGCTTCAATCGCCGCGACGGCAAGTTTGTAATCAAAATGGATATCGGCCACAAGCGGCATTTTTGTCTGATTTTTAATGGATTTGAAAGCGGCGACCGCGTCCACATCGGGGATAGCAAGCCGCGCAACGGCGCATCCCGCCCCCTCCAATCGTTCAATCTGCCCAAGCGTCGCGCCGACATCGCGCGTGTCGGTATTGGTCATAGACTGAATAACGATTGGGTGCGGGCCGCCAACGGGGATACCCTTTACATATACGGTGCGTGTAGGTTTTCGTTTTAGCATGTTATTCCGGTAGCCCCATAATTGAGTATATTAACAAAAATTATCACACATAATATAACTTTTGGCCTGTCGGCAAAGTATCATCAATAGTAACATGTGTAGATTCCACGACAAAATACCTTAATCCCCGGTATCATCAGTTTCTGTTTCAACATCCTCCAAAATCGCTTCAAGTTCTCTGATTGCGGGGTTATTTGGCATTCTCAGCAGGTGCGGGTAGCCGTTGTTTATTGCGCTGTCCATGCCCCAAATCTCTCTGAAATCCCATTCAATAAAAGTATCTTTTTGCTTCATCTCCTCGGTTGTTCTGCCCGTACCGCCAGAGCTCCCTTCCTGACCGCTCGTCTGGATGTCGAAATAGCAGTTGTTTGCCCCTGTCGTATCGCGGTGGCTCCGCTGATTCCATCCCATCAACCCGCCGGCATAGCGTTCCCCTTTTACTGCGCCAATTGAGTAACTGTAATTTACTGTGTTATACGTGCTCCCTCCCACAAGGCCGCCGACATATCTAACGCCGGACACAGCTCCGGTTGCATAGCTGTTGCTAATCATGCTAAACCCGACGTTGCTCCCTGCAAGACCGCCAATGTATTCACTACCGGACACAGCTCCGGTTGCGTAGCTCCCGATTACGATACCACCCTCCTCCTCCGTGGTGTTGCTACCTATAAGTCCGCCGACGATGTTAACGCCAGACACCGCGCCGGCTGCGTAGCTGTTGGTAATCACACCGCCCTTGACGTTAACCCCCACGAGGCCACCGACGAGTTCATTGCCGGACACTCTGCCGGTTGCGTAACAACTGATTATCCAGCCGCCGATGTTTCCACCCGTGAGGCCGCCGACATTGAATCCACTTCCCTCCACTATAGCTGTGGAGTAGCTGTCGATTATTCTGCCGCCGTTATACCATATATTGCCGTTGCTTCCCACAAGGCCGCCGACAGCACCGCTGCCTCTAACGTACGACGCGATTACGCCGATGTTTTTTATCGTCGCGTTTCCGGATATGACTCCGAACAAACCGATAAAATTACGTTGAGGGTCGTTAGCATAAACGCCGCGGACGGTATGGCCGCCGCCGTCAAAAGTTCCATCAAACGGGTGAATGGGCACTCCTGCCGGCACCCAAACGTAATCGGGCGGCTCAGCCGCCCATTGTCGCCAGTTTGCGGTGTCGTTGAGCGCAATGCTTTGCCCGAGTTTAATGTACCCGCCTGAAAAACGCAGGCCCATGTTTACAAGCATGGAGAAGTTTTCGAGCTGTTCTTTTGTGCTTATTATGTATGGGTCCTTTCCGGTTCCTTCCCCGCTTGCGAAAAACCTGTCGATACCGCCAGCGGTATCGGCAATTTTGCCGCTTGTTATCCCGCCCCAGTTAACCCCGGCAAACTCGCCGGCGATGTGGCCGCCCGACACCACGACAGATGAATGATTGCCAAGCGCAATGCCTCTCCTATTAGCCCCCATAAACCTGCCAACGTGGATTCTTCCTTTCACGCTGCCAGCCGCGTAACTGCTGTTTATCGCCCCGTCGTTAACCCCGGTAAATCCGCCGACAATGCTGTCTCCGGCTACAATACCGGATGTAGAACACCCAGCAATTACACCGGCGCTACCACCGGCAAGTATGCCGACATAATCTCCGCCCTCAATGTACGACGCAGTTACGTTGAGCCTGCTTACCCTTCCGTGAAAGCCTATAACCCCAAACAACCCCTGGTCGTCCTCCGGATTTTTGATATAGACCCCGCTCACCGTATGACCGTTACCGTTAAAAATCCCATGGAACCTGTCGTCGTCCGTTCCTATCGCTATCCATTGATGGGCAGGCGGGTTGTTTGCCCAGTCCAGCCAGTTTGCCGTATCGTTTATGATTATGTCCCGCCCGAGTGTGATGGTTTTATCCTGAAACGTCAAGCAGCCCTTGTTTACCAGCGCCGCGAGTCCGGCCAGTTCCTCGGCGGTGTTTATGACGAACTCGTCTTTCTCGTAGCTGTACCATGAAATATCAGTTTCGCCGCTCC
The DNA here is from genome assembly GCA_031281225.1 of Chitinispirillales bacterium. Lineage (GTDB taxonomy): Bacteria > Fibrobacterota > Chitinivibrionia > Chitinivibrionales > Chitinispirillaceae > GUT77. The sequence goes on along the minus strand of JAITFQ010000033.1, from coordinate 1,582 downwards.
AAAAAACCGCGGCGGGTTTATCCGGCGCCTGCCCGATATTAGCAGATGTTTTCCCCCCGCATCCCACCGTAATGGCGGCTGCCACGATTACGGCTATCATCAATACGAACAGGGCTTTATTGCGTCTCGGCACGATACGTTTGGCATTTTGGTGGTTCGTTGATATGGTCATTTTTCGTTATCATCCGTTTCTGCCCCAACATCCTCCAAAATCGCTTCAAGTTTTCTGATTGCGGGGTTGTCGGGCATTCCCAGCAGGTGTGGATAGCCGTCGTTTATTGCGCTGTCCATACCCCAAATTCTGTTAAACTTCCAGCCGGTAAAAGTCTCCCTTTGCTTCATCTCCTCGGTGGTTCTGCCGGTACCACGGTGGTTGTCCCTTACGCCGCTTGTTTCTATGTTGAAATAACTGCTGTTTTCCACGCCGGGGCAGATACACCCCACCAGCGGGCCAACGCGCGGGCCGCATCCCGTTACCGTGCTAATTGTATAGGAAAATTTTATTATGGATTCTCTGTTAATCCCCACTAATCCGCCAACAGACAGATTACCCTTTACCGTGCCGGTTGAGTAGCTGTTGCTTATTGTACTGTTTTCAATGTTATTTCCCACAAGGCCGCCGACAGAGCCACGCCCCGTTACCGCGCCGGTTGCGTAGCTGTTGCGTATCGTAGCGCCATGACTTACACCCATAAGGCCGCCGACAGCGTCATGCCCCGTTACCACGCTGGTTGCGTAGCTGTTGCTTATCGTGGCACCATAGCTTCCGCCTACAAGACCGCCGACAACGCTGTAGCCTCTGATGTACGACGCGGTTACGCCGATGTTCTTTATCGCCGCGTTTTTTGATATAGCCCCAAACAGAGAGATGATAGTGGCTTTCGGATTATCGATGTAGACACCGCTTATGATATGCCCGCCGCCGTCAAAGGTTCCGTCAAACTGGTTAATGTATAATCCTATCGGCATCCAGACGTAAGCAGGCGGCTCGGCAGCCCATTGCCGCCAGTTTGCGGTGTCATTGAGCGTGATGTCCCGATCGAGATTAATGTATTTGCCAGAAAAACTTACGCCCATATTTACGAGCATGGATAGATTTTTCAAGTGCTCTTTCGCGCTTATTACGTAAGGTTCATTTTCGGTTCCTTTCCCGCTCGCAAAATAGCCGCCCACGCCGCCGGCAGTATCAAGAAATGTGCTTCTTACAAACCCGCCCCAATTAGCCCCGACAAACTCATCGGGAATACTGTCGTCCAAGCCCGCGGCTGATGAGAAGTTACCTATCACGGCACCTATACGATTAGCCCCCAAAAAAACGCCGACGTGGATTCTTCCCCTCACGCTACCGGCAGCGTAACTGCCGGTTATCATCCCGTCATTAACCCCGGTAAACCCGCCGACTATGCTGTCTCCAACTACAATACCTGACGTAGAACACCCTGCAATTACGCCGGCGCTGCCACCGGCAAGTATGCCGACATAATCTCCGCCCTCAATGTACGACGCGGTTACGTTGAGCCTGCTTACCCTTCCATAATACCCTATAACCCCAAACAAACCCTGGTCGTCCTCCGGATTTTTG
>JAITFQ010000012.1 GCA_031281225.1 Chitinispirillales bacterium | reverse complement strand
CACGCTTGACCACTGCGCAAATCAGGAAATTTTTATCCGCGAGGATGATTGCGTCTACCTCCCCTACCTGTACCGCGCGGAAAAAGATGTCGCACATTTTTTGTCAACGAGAATCGGGGACAGCAGCCATCAAAAAGATATTGCCAATGACAAGGAAATAAACGAGTTCATCGCCTACTATCAGCAAAAAACCGGATGGAGCGGCGCCCCCGAGCAGCTTGAAGCCGTCCGCCGCGCCGCTAAAAACAAAATTTTTATCCTGACCGGCGGCCCCGGCACCGGCAAGACCACCGTCCTGCAGGTCATCGTGGCGTTCTTCAACCAGCTCAACAAAAAAATCCAGCTCGCCGCCCCCACCGGCAGAGCCGCCGCCCGCATGGGCTCAATTTCGGGCAACGCCGCCCGCACAATCCACCGCTTGCTCGAATTCAAACCCGGCGGCGGCAGCGGCTTTCAGTTTATGAAATGCGCGGAAAACCCGATAGACGCCGATGTAATAATACTCGACGAAGTTTCAATGATCGACATCCTCCTGATGAAAAGTTTCCTCTCGGCCGTAAGACGCGATACAGTTCTGATTTTCGTCGGCGATTTTAATCAACTGCCCTCGGTAGGCCCCGGCAGCGTTCTCTCCGACCTGATCTCCTGCCCGCTAATCCCGCATATCCAGCTCACACGCATTTTCCGGCAATCGGCGCGAAGCCGCATCGTCACTGCCGCCCACGAAATCATCGGAGGAGACATACCGACATTTGAAAACGCCGCCGCCGACAACTGCTTCCTCATCACCGAAGAGGAGCCGCAAAAGTGCCTCGATACAATTGTAGACTTGGTCAGTAGAAGATTACCGGCACGGTACGGATTTAACCCAATGCTCGACATTCAAGTATTATCACCAATGCACAAGGGGACGCTCGGCACCATAAACCTGAATGCCGCCTTACAACGCACGCTTAACAAAAATGGCCCCAAAGTCACTACCTCACAACATACTTTTGTTCTTGGCGACAGGGTGATCCAAACCAAAAACAATTACGACATGGGGGTCTTCAACGGCGACATAGGCTTCATCACCGCGATAGCTAATGATAAGGTGGCAATCACCTTCGACAAGACGCCGATAGTATATGAAGAGCGCGACCTCGACCAAATCATCCCCGCCTACTGCATAAGCATACACAAAAGCCAAGGCTCGGAATTCAGGGCGGTAATCATCCCAATATCAACCCAGCATTTTATCATGCTCCAAAGAAACCTGATCTACACGGGGTTGACGAGAGCTAGAGACCTATGCGTATTCGTAGGCACCCGCTGGGCACTCTCCACGGCCGTGAAAAACGACAAGGCGCTGACGAGGAATTCGCGGCTGCGGGGGTTGGTTGCGGGCTGAACTGCCGCCCGCACCAAGTGGCCGCCCGTTTACCTCCGAATAACCCTCACCATAATCACCCCGTTGATAGCGCGTATCTTGTCGACCGCAGACTCCGCGAGTTCGCCGTCGACGTCTATGATATTGTACGCGAGCTCCCCCTTGTTCTTGTTGAGCAGGTTGGAGATATTTATCGAGTCCGCCGCCAAAACGCCCGTGACCTGGCCGACCATGTTCGGGATGTTTTTGTTGGCTATCACTATGCGCGTCTGCCCGTTGAAGTGAAGCTCGCAGTCGGGGAAGTTTACCGAGTTCTTGATGTTCCCGAGTTCGAGAAAATCTTTTGTCTGGTTCACCGCCATCACCGCGCAGTTGTCCTCCGCCTCGGGGGTAGACGCCCCAAGATGCGGAAACGCGATCACGTTCTCCTGCTTCAAAAGATTTTCGTCGGGGAAGTCGGTGACGTACGCGCCAACCGTCCCGTCCGCAAGCGCCTCTATCAGATCGCTGTTGTTCACAAGCCCGCCGCGGGCGAAGTTCAGGATGCGGGTGCCTTTTTTCATTATGGCGAAACGCTCCTTGTTTATCATCCCCTTGGTCTTGTCGGTAAGCGGCACGTGCAGGGTGATGTAGTCGCTCTCCGCGAGCAGGTTCTCGACGCCCTTGGCCCACTTGACGCCGCGCGACATCTTCCACGCGGTCTCGACGGACATGAACGGGTCGTAACCCGACACCTTCATCCCAAGCTCAACCGCGTCGTTTGCCACCATCACGCCAATCGAGCCAAGCCCGATAACGCCGAGGCGCTTACCCTTAATCTCCGGCCCGGCAAAATCGCTCTTCCCCTTCTCGACAAGGCGCGGAACCTCGTCGCCCTTGCCAATCAGCCCCTTCGCCCACATAAGCCCCGGGACAAGCCGCCGCGAAGACATGAAAAGCCCCGCGAGAACAAGCTCCTTAACACCGTTGGCGTTGGCGCCCGGCGTGTTAAAAACCACTATCCCGCGCTCGGTGCACTTGTCGACGGGAATATTATTCACCCCCGCCCCCGCGCGCGCGACAGCCATCACCGACTGGGGAATATCCATATCGATCATACTGAAACTTCTCACGACTACGGCATCGGGATTGACGATCTCCGAAGCGATCTCATAACGGTCGCGCGGAAAAAGCTCGAGGCCGTGCGTACTGATTTTGTTCAAGGTCTGAATTTTGTACATAGTATTTATCCCTTTCATATAATTTTTTGGTTGTGATGTTACTAACTGTTCTTCGACTCAAATTCTTTCATAAACTCAACAAGCGCCCTGACCCCCTCAACCGGCATGGCGTTGTAAATGCTCGCCCGCATCCCGCCCACAGAACGGTGCCCTTTCAGGTTAATCAGCCCCGCCGCCGTGGCCTGCTTGACAAACGCGCCGTTCAGATCGTCAGACGGAAGAACAAACGGGACGTTCATCAGCGAGCGGTACTCCTTTTCGACCGTGCCCTTAAAAATTTTCGAGCCGTCCAAAAATTCATAAAGCATCGCCGCCTTTTCCTCGTTCACTTTCTGCATAGCCGCAACGCCGCCCTTCGCTTTCAGCCAGTCAAAAACCAACTTCGCCACATACAGCGGATAACAGGGCGGGGTGTTGTACATAGACTCATTCTCCACGTGCACCTTGTACCCGAGCATCGTGGGGGTTATGTCGAGCTCGCCGCCGAGCAGGTCCTCGCGGATGATAACAATCGTCACGCCCGCCGGGCCGATGTTCTTCTGAGCCCCGGCGTAAATGACGCCGAACTTGCTCACATCGTACCGCTCGGAAAGGATGTTTGACGACATGTCGGCAACGAGCGGCACATCGCCCGTATCGGGCAGCTCACGGTAGCGCGTGCCAAAAATCGTGTTGTTGGTCGTGATGTGCGCGTATGACGCCTGCGGGTCGAACATATCCTTTGTCAGCGTTGGGATATAGTTAAAATTCTTGTCCTCGGACGTCGCGACAACCTTTACCGTCCCGAACTTTTTGGCCTCGCCGATAGCCTTTTTCGACCACATGCCCGTATTGACGAAGTCGGCCTTTTTGCCCTCCTTGCGCCCCATGAGGTTGAGCGGCACCATGGCAAACTGCGTCGACGCTCCGCCTTGCAGGAAGAGCACCTTGTAGTTTTCCGGAATTTCCATGAGCTCGCGCAAAAGCGTCTCGGCGTCTTTCGCGATTGCGATGAACGCGTTTGAGCGGTGGCTCATTTCCATCACCGACGTTCCGGTGTTTTGGTAGTCGAGCATCTCTGACGCGGCGGTTTTGAGGACTTCTTCCGGCAGCATGGACGGGCCGGCGGAAAAGTTGTAGACTCTGGGCATACTAATTAAGCCTCCTTATTAATTGGTGTTTTGGTGGTTGTTTATAAAAATCAAAATCAAAATCAAAGTCAAAGTCAAAGTCAAATTCAAAACATATTTTAAGGGGGGAAGTCTCCCCCTCGCTCCAACCAAAATATATTGAACAAAAAGACATTCAATATATTTTGTTTTCCGCTACCCCCTCTGCGGGGAGCACCCCGCAACGCCCCGTTCGCTTTGCATATGCAAGTATCACAAATGTCCCGGTAGCGGGTCTTTAATTCCCCTCCTTGGAGGGGTGCCCGCAGGGCGGGGTGGTTTCATCATCCCCCCAAAAACATCAATGCTGATAAAATTTTAAATTCTCCCGCCAAATCAATGTTTCTGACTGTAACGCCCCCCTTGACTTTTAGGTGGGTGGCGGTGAAATTCATTATTCCCTTTATGCCGCCGGTTATCAGGCGCTCGGCGCATTCTTGGGCGGTGGGGTCGGGGACGGTTAGGATGGCGGTGTCTATGTTCAGGCGTTTTACGGTTTCGGTTATCTCGTATGTCGGGTGGACGGGGACGCCTACGTCTATTGTTTCCACCCTGTTCAGGTCGGAATCGAAGGCGGCTACGATTTTTAATTCCTTAAAAATGTGCTGGCCGTCGCGGACGAGCGCTTGACCGAGGCGGCCGAGGCCGGTTACGCAGGCGCGGTATTCGTTTTCAAGGCCGAAATGCTCCGCGATCTGTTTTTTCAGCCGCGCGGTATCGTAGCCGCTCCTGCCGCTCCCGCCGCCGGAGATGTGGCTAATGTCCTTGCGTATGTTGTGCGCCCCGATACCGAGCGCCTCGCCGAGGTCGCCGGACGAAACAAAATTCACCCCCTGCGCGGAGAGATCGCACAGTAGCCTGTAAACGGCGCACAGCCTCGCGGCGGCAGGAACGGGGATAGATTTTCTTTCGTCCATAAACACCTTCCGTGAAAAATGTCACAACTAAATATACGTTATGCGCACGCGAGACGCAAGGAAAATTTTTACTTTTTTGAAATAGTTATTTTGAGGGTATTTTCGCAGCATGTTTCTGTGAAAAATATCACAGTGCTATAAGCACCAGGCGCCATATAGCGGGACCGAGAATATGCAGGTCATAAAAGTAAAGGCATCTGTAATTTTGTCATCTCGACTCCCGAACGATAAAGTGAGGGCGGCGTTTTATTTCCGTGTACATTTTTTCTATATACTGACCAGTAATACCAATCGCGAGCAGAATCAGCCCACTAAAAAACACGATGAGGCAAACAATGGTCGTCCACCCATCCACCCCTACGTTGCCGTATATCTTACGCAAAATGAGCAAAACGAACAGCACTATAGACGTTGCAAACGACATTATCCCCAAAAGTGATATGAGCGAGAGCATTTTCGTGGAAAAGCCGATTATGCCGTTCATGGAGTAGCGGAAAAGTTTGAAAATAGACCACTTCGTTTTACCGGCCGCCCGCCCAACGTTTTCATACTCTACGCACTTTGTTTTGAACCCAATCCACGGATAGATCCCTTTTGAAAAACGGTTTCGTTCATCCAGTTTCAGAATCGCCTCAACGTATGAAGCCGTCATAAGCCGAAAATCGCCAGCGCCGTCTATCATTTCGACATCAACAAGCATTGATGTGAGCCTGTAGAAGCAGTTGGACAAAAGCGTCCGAAAAAACGGATCGCCTCTCCGGCTCCGCTTGGCAATAACGCAATCGTACTCCCCGCTTGTGATTTCCTCAAGCATTTGCGGAATCATGGTTGGCGGGTGCTGCATGTCGGCATCGAGCATCACAACGAACTTACCCTGAGCCGCCTGTAATCCGGCAAGCATGGCGGCCTCTTTGCCAAAATTGCGTGAAAAGGAGATGTAGCGAACGCGGCTATCCCCATCGGCAACCGTACGCAAAACGCCCAACGTGCCGTCCTTTGAACCATCATCAACAAAAATAACCTCCCCGCCGCCGCCGCCATCACCACCACACACATCAAGCAACCTGACGATCTCTCTAAAAAGCGCGGGAATATTTGCCTCTTCGTTGAAACAAGGTACTACGAACGACAGATATATCTTTTTTGTGTCTGTTTTCATGGTATCCCTATAAATATAATATCCGAGCATCTTGGGAAGTATAACAAAAAAATTATTCTGCGGAAGCAAGGGATTTTGGAATTTGTTAAAAAACTTTTTAAAGCAACGGAACTGTACCATGATTTATTTTTTTTAAAGTCTGCCAAGAAAGCTTTTGAACATTTTTACAAAATAAGCATATCTTTAACTATGACAAAAACAAACGAACTTAAACAAATGGAAAGCGCAAGCGTGGCTGGCTTTTTCGCTTTCTGCCGGAGTAACGCCCCACTTGTGGCCGCCGTAACCATTGCGTTGTTCTTTACCTATGGTATCAAATTGATTTGCTATAACTTCGGCGTAGATACCAACTGGTTCATGGCGCAAAACAAAGCTTTTTCTATCGTTCAGATTGCTGTCGGACGGTTCGGGATCGTGCTGATGTGGTTTCTGCGGTGGCAGGAAGGATTCAATCCGCTTACAGCTTTTTTCACGGCATTCTGCTTAATATGGTTTTTCACGCTCTCGTGGTGCTACGTCATCGCGCTTTTCGACAAAAATACCGGACGCAACAACAAGTTAATCCCGTTCGCGCTTGTTTTCATGACCATGCCAGTATGGGCAGAGCAGTTTTATTTTGTGTTTCAAGCTACGGAGAACGCGCTGATTATCGCCATGTGTCCGTATGTCATACACTTTTTGTTCAAGGGATTTTTGGAGGGCAGGAAGGGCAAGGTAGCGGGCGCGGTTATTCTATTTGCGTTCATGATCTCCGTATACCAAGCGATTATACCGCTTTTTTTGGGCGGAGTGTGCGCTTGTTTTCTGCTCTGGCGCGAACGCTCCGACTGCGAGCCGCGCGTTTATCGCAAGCTCTGCCTGCAACTTGCCACCTCCCTTGCAGTTTCTACAATAATCTACTTCTTCCTCGCTAGAGCCGTGATCCCTGCCCTGTTTCAAATTGAACTCTTGGAATACATGGACAACATGAATCACTGGGGCAGCAAGCCTCTTAGCGAGATTGCCCTGCAATTGCTACTTTTCTGCTACCTCATAACCGTGGGGCATATTCAGCAGGCGCAAGAGATTGTTATACAGATGATGATGAACTATTCGCAACCGAGCCAGCGCCGGATTGAGATGCTCATAAACGCCGGAAGAACCGCCGGAAACATACTCCTGTTCCCGATTGTGATTGTGTTCCTTATCAAGTTGAACATTATCGCGCGAGAAAACTTTTTGCCCAAACGCCGGCTTTTATATGTGCTCGCTGGCGTTGGCATTCCGCTTAGCATTATGGTGTTGGCGTTTTTGGGTGGAAATATTCCGCCGGTCAGGGCATTATACGCGTTGCCGTTCGCCACAGCGTTCATGTTTTTCTTCGTTGCCCGAGCGAGCAAAAAGAGATTTGCCGCAATAGTGACAACGGCCGCCATACTGCTTTCGCTCTATCAGGCCGGCCTTTCTGCAAGACTGTTTTACTCCGATCACGTGAGATTCAGCGAAGATACCCGCCTTGCGTATGAACTCGGCGGCATAATCCGCCAAACCATGCCCGAGGGCAAAAACCTCCCCGTTGCGTTTGTCGGCAGATACGATGGCACCCAAAATTTCCGGAACCACACAAAGGGGCAGGTGATAGGCCACTCCATCTTCGAACACAGCGACAGTAGGAGCTGGGCCCTCCACACAACCGGATTAGTGCTAAGCACTATGAGTATCTTGGGAATGCACTTTGATGAACCGAATCCGGCGCAATTAGTCAGAGCGCAAGCGGAAGCGGCATCAATGCCGGCCTACCCCAATCATGGGTACGTGAGGGCGATGGAAGATATGATTGTAATAAAAATCTCAAACCGAATGTACGACAGAGATGTAGATACCGACCCCGAACTTCAAAAATTGCTTTTAATCGGATCACCGCCGAACGGCACAGGCGCGATATTTAATCCGGCTCATATTACCGGCGGGTGCGACACGGGGTGTCAGGGGGGAGACCTCCACCCTTAAAATATGTTTTGAATTTGACTTTTCATCCGCAATACCGTTATAATAATAGTAGGGGGGCAAATTTTCTGTACTCAACTAAAACCCCAAAAGGAGCCGCCATGACCGCCGGTACAAACATGACTATCCAATTCTGCGGCGCGGCTCAAACCGTCACCGGGTCGCAGGTGCTGATTACCGCCAACGGAAAGAAAATCCTGCTCGAGTGCGGGCTGTTTCAGGGCAAGCGGCAGGAAACCTACGAACGAAACCTGAATTTTCTGTTCAATCCGGCTGAAATAGATGTCCTGATCCTCAGCCACGCCCATATCGACCATAGCGGCAACATCCCCAACCTCGTGAAACAGGGGTTCAAAGGGTCGATATTCGCCACGCCGGCTACTATTGACCTGTGCAAGATAATGTTGCGCGATTCCGCCTATCTGCAGGAAAAAGACCTTGAGTGGGTGAACCTTATCAGACGGCGCCAGCGCCTGCCCGAAGTGCCGCCGCTCTACACGATAGGCGACGTCGAGCGCGCCATAGAGCAGTTTGTAGGTATCGAGTTCGACCGCGCGTTCACCATAGCCCCCGGCGTAGAGGCGATGTTCCGCGACGCGGGGCACATACTCGGATCGGCGGGGCTGCACCTCGAAATAGACGGGGCCGGGACAGGGGGCGGAGTCTTCCGGCTCGGATTCACGGGCGATATCGGGAGGCCGAACATGCCCCTCACAAACGATCCGAACGTGCTGCGCGACCTCGATGCCCTCATAATGGAATGTACCTACGGAAACCGCCACCACGGCAGCTACGAGGACATAGGGGAGGAGATAGCGTCGGCGATACGCGACACTGCGGCGTCTGGCGGAAAAGTGATAATCCCGGCGTTTGCCGTGGGGCGCACGCAGATGCTCGTGTACCTGCTGCACAAACTCTTTAAGCACAACCGGCTGCCCGAAATACCCATATACGTCGACAGCCCGCTGGCGTGCGCCGCGACGGATGTGTTCAGAACGTACCTGCACTATCTCGACAGGGAAACAAAACGCGAGTTTCTCGACGGCAGCGAAGACCCGTTCATGTTCTCGCGGCTGACGTACATACAGGATGTGGACGAGTCGAAAAGGCTCAACGGGCAGACGTTCCCGCACGTTATAATCTCCGGCTCCGGAATGGCGGAAGGGGGGAGGATCCTGCACCATTTGAGGAATAATCTGCACAACCCGAAAGCGATGGTGCTGTTTGTAGGCTACGCCGCGAAAGACACGCTGGCGCGCAAGCTCGTGGAGGGCGATAAGGTGGTAAAAATTTTCGGGGAAGAACATCAGGTGCGCTGCAAAGTAAAGGTAACAGATTCTTTTAGCGCCCACGCCGACAGGCGGGACCTGTTGAACTACGTCGGCCTGAACCCCCCCGACAGGTTAAAAAACGTCTTTTTGTACCACGGCGAAGCCGACCAGGCGGCATCTTTCAAGGACGCGCTGCGGAGCAAGGGGTATAAGAACGTGCACTACCCGGGGAGGGGGGAGTTGTTTACGGTTAACAAGGGGGTGGTGTACACCGATTAAATGTTGCGCCCGCGCTCATGCCCTTGATGGGCTATCTAAACGCGGCAGGGGTCATTGATGCTTCCCCCCAACCCGCAACGCCAGCTTGACAACCTCCGACAGCGCGATGACGCTTGCTGCGACGGCGAAGAGTTTTACCCAGAGGTCAAGCGGCAGCGGGACTGTGCCGAAAACCGCTCCGGCGTACTGGATTATTAAAACTTGCAGTACGATGGTTGCGCCGGTGACCGCGAGCATCAGCCTGTTTTTAAGAAAGTTTTTGACGATCGTGACAGTATAAAGTTCGCGGCAGTTGAACGCGTTGAAAAGCGCGAACAGGGCGAACAGGGTAAAGTTGACCGTTGCCATGTACTCGTCGTGTACGTTGAGAAAATTGTAGTAATGCTGCGATAGCGATACTGCCGATATGTAAAGGCCGGTCAGCCCGACGCGTATTAACAGCGGGCGTGAGAGTATGTTTTCGCTGCGTTTGACGGGCGGGCGTTTCATGAGGTCACTGTGGATCGGCTCGAGGCCGAGCGTGAGCGCCGGGGGGCCGTCCATGATAATGTTGATCCAAAGCAGGTGCAGCGCGGACAACGGCGCTTTGAGGCCGAGGACGGTGGTGGAAACAAGCACCGTAACCACGGCGGCGGCGTTTACCGTCAGCTGGAAGCAGATGAAACGCTTGAAATTTTCGTAAATCCCGCGGCCCCAGCGAACGGCGTTGACGATTGTCGCGAATGAATCGTTTAGCAAAACTATGTCGCTCGCCTCTTTGGAAACCTCCGTGCCGGATATCCCCATAGCGATTCCGACGTCCGCGTTTTTGAGCGCCGGCGCGTCGTTTATGCCGTCGCCGGTGACGGCGACCACATTGCCGGCGGCTTTCAGCAGGTTGACGACGCGCATCTTTACAGCGGGCGTGCTGCGGGCGATGACGGTGATTTTTGCTAATTGCGCCGACAGCTCGCCGTCGGACAATGATTCAATATCCCGCGCCTCGACCGCGGTGTTGTTGCCATCGAGCACGCCGAGTTCATTAGCGATCGCGGTTGCGGTGACGATGTTGTCGCCCGTCAATATTTTCAAATCAACGCCCGCTGACCGGCACTGGCTCACGGCGTCAAAAACGTCGGAGCGCAAAGGGTCGGAGATTGCGGCAAAGCCGTCAAACGTCATTTCGCTGTCTACAATACTTTCGTCATGCGCGGGGCATTCGTCAAACCGGCGGTGGGCAAACGCGATTATGCGGCAGGCTTTTTCCTGCCAGGCGATCATCTGCTTTTCGACATCCGCACGCTGTGCGCCGTCCATCCCACAGAGTTGAAAAATCTTTTCGGGGCTGCCTTTACTGTACGCGGTAAAACCGCTGCCGTCATGTATAACGGTCGTCATGTTTTTCTTTTCGGACGAAAACGGGAACACATGCGCGACATCTGTTTTTTGCCGTTTTTGACGATAGTCCCAATCGGATTTTTCAGCCGCTATTAATAAAGCGCACTCCGTAGGGTTACCGATAAAAAATTTATTCTCGCCAAGTTCCGCGGTGCTGTTGACGCATATATTCATTAGTATTGATTCATCGGTGAGCGTTCCGTTGACGGTCATTTTATTCTCGGTCAGCGTGCCGGTTTTGTCGGAGCAGATTACATTTATGCACCCCACCGTTTCAGACGCGATTATCTTTTTGACAAGCGCGTTTTCTTTCGACAATTTTATAATGTTTAGCGACAGCGAGATAGCGACAATCGTGGGCAGGCCTTCCGGCACGCAGGCGACGATCAGGACGATGCTCAAAAGGAATGCGTCCATCACCTCCTTGAACACCGTGCCGCCGCCGTAGTTGATGTAAGCGAGCTGCGATACAAAAAGCGCCGCCGCCGCGATTATGCCGACGATGGTGATCTGTTTGCCTAAGCGGCCGAGCCGTTCCTGCAATGGCGTTGTGGTTTTTTGCGTGCCGGTAAGCTCGCGCGCGATCTTGCCGAATTCGGTATTGCCGCCGACCGCGGTCACTAAGAGCTTGCCGAAACCGCTTGTTATATATGTGCCCGAGTACAGCATGTTGCGCCGTTCGGCAAGGGGGATTTTTTCGTCGTCCGGTACAAACTCGGCGTTTTTCTTGACGGGGACGCTCTCGCCGGTCAATGATGATTCGTCGGCCGACATCTCCGTACTCTCGATCAGCCGCCCGTCCGCCGGAATTTTGTCGCCGGTCGCGAGTATCAAAATATCGCCCGCCACAATATCGCGCTGATTGAGCGTTACCGGCACGCCGCTGCGCAGCGTTTTTACCACTATATCCTCGTTGATCCTGCTAAGCGCCTCAAACGCCTTGGCGCTCTTTCCCTCCATGACTACGGTGATTGCCACAGACAGCGCGATAGCCGCGAAAATCCCGACGACTTTTAACACGTCGGCTTCGCCGCCCGTGGCCACGCTGGCGATATTGACAAACAGCGCGGCCAAAGCCGCCGCCATCAGCAAAAGCAGCATAGGTTCGGCCGCCGCGGTTTTTATACGTTTTAACAGCGATTCCGGTTTCGCGCGCGGCAAGGTGTTATATCCGTACTTTTCGGCGTTTTCCCGTACCTTCTCATCTGTCAGCCCGGTGTTGGGGTCAACGCCGAATTCACGGGCGAGATCCGCCCTGTTGGTCATAAATTCGTTCATACGTTCTCCGTTCATTTTTTTGCCTTCCGCCCCACCAGCAACGCAATCAAAGTGCTCAATCCGTAGAGCGCCAAAAGCGGTAACGCTAAAAGCATCTGTGACAGGACATCGGGCGGGGTGAGGATTGCGGCGATGATGAATATCCCCACGATTGCGTGGCGTACATGGCGGATCATGAAACGGTGGTTGATTGCCCCCATCATCGACAAAATAAATACGACTACCGGCAACTGAAAAGCGAGGCCGAACGCAAGGCTTATTTTGATAAGGAAGCCAAAATATTCGTCAACCTTGAAAAGCGGGTCAATTTGCCCTGCCGCGAAGTCGGTTAAAAATTTCAGTAGCATGGGGAGCATGAAATAGCAAAAGGTGACGCCGGCCAAAAAACAGATTGTCGAGGCGAACGCGGCGGGCAGAATCACGGCGCGCTCTTTTTTGTAGAGGCCGGGTGATATGAAACTCCAAAATTGCTGAAATATGAGAGGCGAGGCCAAAAGTACGCCGCCGGTCAGGGCGATTTTGATGCTGAGCGTTACCGCCTCAATAGGCGAGGTGTAGATGATTTGCGGTGCGGGGTCGCTCATCCTGAGCGGCCAGATCGCGACAAGGTTAAATATGCGCCTCCAAAATATCCCGCATGGAATCGCACAGACAATCACGGCGCAACCGGAGCGGATTACCACCCACCGCACCTCTTCAAGGTGGTCTACGAGGGACATTTTTTTATCGCGGCCCCTGCTGCCGGCATCGGCGGAGCCGTTACTGATAGCGCTGTTGTTATCAGCGCTTATGGGAGTGTCATTAACAGCGTTGCCGCTACTATTCTCACGAGCGCTCACTTGACGACGGGCCCTCGGTAGCGGACGGTTCGCTCTTAGACGCAGCAGCGGTGCTGTCGAGGTCAACTTCCTTCGCGGCTTTCTTAAATTCCCTCAACCCGCTCCCCAGCCCCTTGGCAAGCTCAGGAACCCTCTTGGCCCCAAACAGTACCAGGGTAATAAGCAATATCAACAGCAGTTCCTTCGCGCCTATACCCATCATATCGCCGCCCCTCAATTCGTTTTTAATTGTAGCTGGTGGTGGGGAACAGCCCCACGACAAATAAATATATATGATGCCATGTGCGCAACGCAATATTTATTTTGTTCTAATGGGTCCGAAAAAATATCTTGGCCAGCACTTCCTCACCGCCCCCGCAACCGCGAAAAGAATCGCCGCCGCCGTGCCCGCGTCCGGCGATGAGCGAGTGCTCGAGATCGGGCCGGGACGCGGGGCGCTCAGCGTTCATTTGGTCGAGAGGTTTCCAGAAATGCATTTAGTTGAGGTGGACAGGGACGCCGTCGGTGTGTTGAGGGAAAAAATGGGAACGGGGGATTATGTTATCCACAACGAAGACGTAATGACATTCGATTTCGCGAAGGCCGGCTTTCCGCTGCATGTCGCGGGGAATCTGCCGTATAATATCGGTGCGCTGATAATAAAAAAAACACTTTTGTACGCGCCGCGGGTACTCTCCTGCACGTTCATGGTGCAAAAGGAGGTCGCGGTGCGGATAACCGCGGGGCCGGGCGGGCGGCAGAACGGTTTTTTGTCGATATTCTGCGGATTCTTCGGGACGCCGAGGCTTCTGTTCCACGTGCCGCCGGGGGCGTTTTTTCCACGGCCTAATGTGGACTCGTCGGTGTTTCAAATTATTGTTGATAAAAATGTTGAGGAAAAATTAGAGCGCGGGCAGTGGGAGGATTTTTTTGCGTTTGTCGACGGCGGGTTTTCGATGAGAAGGAAGCAGCTTGCCAAGACGCTCGCCTTGAAATTTGGGCAGGACAAGGAGTTTTATCGCGCCGCGCTTTTGGGGATAGGGATGGACGCGGCGGCGCGGCCTGAGGAACTGAGGGCAGACGGCTGGCTGGAACTTTATCGGCGGGTGAAAATGTGATGAGATTGTTTTTTATATTGATAATTTTCACCATGGCCGTTTCAACCGTCAGCGCGCGGCATTTGCCGGATGAATTAATATACCATCGGGACGCGGGAGAGGATGAATATTACGAGGAAGAGGAGCGCAATCCCGCCGTGTTCAATTTCTCTTTCGACCAGACTTTGTTCGACCGATCGCTTACGAGCATCAATAATATGGTCTATTACCAAAACGCCGGCCCCGTTTCCGTTCATCAGGGCCTGTGGTACGAATTGCGCCGCGACAGGCTTGGGAATATGCGGCATTACATGAACGCTTCGGGGGCGTTTGAGTACGGGCTGGAAAATTATACGTGGATCACTCCGGGGCTCGACTGGACGCCGGTCGCCCAGTATTCAAGCGACCGCGGGGGCAGAAACGCGCTTGCCACCCTCGACATCGGGCCTACGGCGGGATTCGGCGTAATGGGCGTTCCCGTCCATTTGCGGGCGGGGATTTCCGGGCGCAGGGTGGACTCGCTCTCCGCGGACGCGTTCTTCAAGACCGGCGATTACCGCAGCAGCGTCGGCGCGTACGGCGCGTTCAGGGTAGGGTCGTGGGACGAACCGCTTTCTTTCGCGCCCGTTTACTTTTACGCCGACGGCATAGGGCGGCGGATTGAAAATTCCGGTATGACATCGCTCACGAGTTACGCGCTCGGCGCTTTTCAATTTGGCGAGCGGGACAGCGTGTTCGTTTATGGGGGAGCGTCTTTCTTTAACGGCCGGGAGGGGTATTTGGAAGAGACCGCTGACAGCAGGGTTGCGTTATTCACGGAGACGCCGTGGCGCGTGGAGCGCGACGTTACCGCCACCGTGGGCTACAAGGCAGCGCAAAGGTCAATATTTTTCCCGTCCGCCTACTACAGCGTCTCGGAAAACGCGCTCGCGTTTCTGAACGACGACCGCAAGCGCGACGAAAGAACCGTCCGCCAAACGCTCTCCGCCGCGTTCTCTACCGACTCAGCCATGGGGCTCTATTACAGCGGCACGCTGAGTTTTGAGTGGCGCGATCACGACAAGCTGTTCGGAAAAACAATGGCGATTGTGGCGACGCCGGAAAACATCGACAGTCTCGAAATAAACCTGTGGGACCATACGGCGTTCGACCCGCGCACAACCCATCAGATTGCGCTGAAACTGCCGCTGTCGCTCACGGCAAGATATGATTTCGGCGCCTCAAGGTCGCTCACCGAGTATCCGAATTTCTATATCAACATGCGGGACACCGTGACGAACAAGGACGACAGCGACCGCCGCACCGTGCAGCACAGGCTCTCTTTGGAATATAAAAATGACAGCACGTTCAAGGCTGAAATTTTTGGGGAGCTTATTGATTATGATCTGGTATTTTTAAAACAGGCCAAGAGCAGCAGCAACCGCACCGACAACACCCAAAGGGTTGGGTTTCTGTTGGAGTGGGCTGCGTTAAACAACCTGTTAATCACGGAAGCGGTCTCGGCTGAGGCTAGAAAAGGCTCGTTCCATTTTCCGGCGTTTCACCAGAAAGCGCTGCAGCGGCCGCGCTACTCCCGCGCCGTCAGCTCGCTCCTGTCGGCCATTTGGCAGGCGGCCCCGCTTGTCGGGCTGAGCGGCGAATGGAGCGTAAAACTTTCCGACTACGGTTTTTGGTACGGCAGGGAGTACATGGAGGAAAATTTAGCGGCGGACAGCGCCATACGGGTAGATTACTACGCCATAACGAGCAAATCCGTTTACCACGTGTTCGACATGGCCGCCCAAATCAGACCGGGTTCCGGCAACGTCATCCTCGAGGCGGGCAGCACAATTACGAGCGCGCGCGACCGGCATTACGAGAGCGGGAATTATATTGTAAGCAACGAAGATGGCCATTCAGTCAAACCTTACGTCAACGCGATGCTGCGCTTAGGCGGCCGCGCCGAAGTTTTGGCGCACCTGAGCCACACATTTGTGCTCGGCAACAGCGCGCTGGGGTATTGGGATTTTAGATTGCGGGCAGAATGCTGGTTTTGATTGCGTAACGTCAATAATATATATTAATAAGGCAGGGACGGACAGTGTTCGCCCACATTCGCAAAGGTATACTGTTATGATAAAAAAATTCGTTTCCCTGTCAGCCCTGATATGTCTTTTACACGGTTGCGGAATATTCGACCTGAAAGACCCCGAGGTGCCGTTTGCCGGCCCCGTGACGGAAGACCCGCTTAACATCGGCGACATTTTAGGCGTCGTCCGCGAGTCGGCCCTCACTATGGACTACGTGGACTACTTTACAAGCAACGTAAGATTTGAAAACCTCACTATGTTCCGCCTGATAGAGGGCAGAAATGAGGTTATTCACATGCTCAACCGCCTGCGCACACAGGCGCAGTTTGTCGAGTGGCAGACCGAAAGGGGCGAAAGAAGGTTTGAGGGCAACCGGCAGATTATCGAAGACGTGCCGTACACCGTCTACCTCCGTGGTGGGGAAACACGCACGGGATTCGCGGATTTTCATATTTCGAGAGAACCCGACTGGAGAATAAGCTACTGGAAAGATATGCCCGGCGGCGTGCCATTTTTTGAGCCATGAGCGAAGGCGCCTCGTTGTGGTAAATCAGGTAAAAATACTGCCCGTCAATTCCTGTTACTAATAAGCGGCGCCGGCACCCGCCCGCCCCTGTTGACAAAAACCGCCGGGGAAAATTTGTTGACTGCCATTATCGGCGCGGTTCCGAGCAGCCCCCCAAACGCCACGCTCTCGCCCACGCCCTTGCCGGGAACGGGGATTATCCGCACCGCGGTGGTCTTGTTGTTTATCGTACCGATGGCGCACTCGTCGGCGATTATGCCGCAAAGCGTCTCTTCGGGCGTGTCGCCGGGGACGGCTATCATATCTAAGCCTACGCTGCAAACGGACGTCATCGCTTCTAATTTTTCCAGGGTCAGCGCGCCCCTGTTCACAGCGTCTATCATGCCGGCGTCTTCGCTCACGGGGATAAACGCGCCGCTCAGGCCGCCTACGTACATCCCGGCCATGAGGCCGCCCTTTTTGACCGCGTCGTTGAGCAGCGCGAGTGCGGCAGTTGACCCGTGCGCCCCTACGCTTTCAAGCCCCATCTCTTCCAATATATGCGCGACGCTGTCGCCGACGGCGGGGGTGGGGGCGAGCGACAGGTCGATAATCCCCAAGTTCGCGTCCAAGCGCTTAGCGGCTTCACGCGCTACAAGCTGCCCGACCCGCGTGATTTTGAACGCCGTCTTTTTGATGCACAGGGCAAGCTCTCCGAAGTCGGCGTCCGCCCCGCACTTAGTTAGTGCGCTTCTCACCGCGCCGGGGCCGCTGACGCCCACGCTTATCACCCTGTCGCCCTCGCCGACGCCGTTGAACGCGCCGGCCATGAACGGGTTGTCCTCAACGGCGTTCGCGAAAACCACGAGCTTGGCGCAGCCTATCGCGTTGTTGCCCTTGGTCAGCTCCGCGGTTTGTTTGATGATGCCGCCCATCCGCTTGACGGCGTCCATGTTGATACCGGCGCGGGTGGTGGCGACGTTTACGGACGAGCACAGGCGTTCAGTTTTTGACAGGGCTTCGGGGATTGTTTCCAAAAACGCGTGCTCGCTCGCCGTGATCCCTTTGTGCACCAGCGCCGTGTAGCCGCCGATAAAGTTGACACCGCACGCCGCCGCGGCCCTGTCGAGGGCGTCGGCGATAAGGAGAAAGTCCGACTCGGTTCGCCCCAACAAGCTGGCGGGCGTTATCGAAATACGTTTGTTGACGATGGGGATGCCGTATTCGCTCTCAATCTCACACCCTACGGAGACGAGGTTTTTTGCCGCTTCCGTGATTTTGGCGTAAACTTTTTCGGCGGTTTTCTCGCCGTCGCCGGTGATGCAATCGAAAAGGCTAACGCCCATCGTGATTGTCCGGACGTCGAAGTGATCCTTTTCGATCATCTCGTTTGTTTCTAAAATAGCGTTTCTGTCTATCATGGTCAAATTTTGTGCATCGCGTTAAAAATGTCTTCGTGCTGGATTTTTATCGACATGCCGATCTCCTCCCCGAGCGTGGCGAGCGAGCTTGCGATGTCTGAGAATTTCCGTCCGCACTTGCTTATGTCAACCAGCATGATCATGTGGAAATAGTCCTGCAAGACCGACTGGCTGAGGTCCAGCACATTGATGTCAATGGAGTAGAGCAGCCCCGACACCTTGGCGATGATGCCCATTCTGTCCTTGCCGATTACGGAGACAATGGCGCGCATGATTTTCCTTTGAAAATGCTGTCGACTGTTTTGTTTAACAATAACGCTAATATACATTATGCCATACCTGTTTTTTTATTTTTCACAAAAACTATAACATTGGGGCATGTACCGCGGTCTAACTGTCTATGGCGGTCAAAATCAAATATTTTCACAAAAAACCTTTAAACGAAGGGGGGCAGGAAATGAAAGCCAAAACTTTCATGCGGCTCGCTGGCAATTTATGACGCTTCGGGTAATTTTGTCAAGAGGATACCCATAAGCGACGACACCGCCGGCAATTCCGCTGCGCGCGTGGTCGGCTCGTGGGACTTGACGGATTTGCGGGGCAGGCCGGTAGCCGAGGGCACGTACCTCCTGCGGGGCGCCGTCACCACGGCCAGCGGGAACAGGGAGCGGGTGTCGGTGATAGTGGGTGTAAGATAGTGTAGCCAGAGGGCCGTTGCCTGAGTTTGTCGAAGACAACCTCACAGGCAGACTGTTTTTAAGTGAAATGGCTATAATTTTGTAATCGCGGTGCGGGCGGGGGTTGCATTCCTCGCCCTTTTTTATTTATATTATTGCAGTTATGGATACACCGAAACATCTTCTTAACGACCGCTACGACGACCGCTATTTCGATGTCGTCAACGCCATTCAGGAGGCTAAACAGCTTCATATTGAAGGCGCCTGTGTTATTGACCGGCTTGCCGCCGCTGCCGCCGCCGGGGGGAAATTCAGGATTGGCGAGACCGGTTTCGGCGCGGGGCGTTTGCTCGTCGCGCTCATGGATTCGCTCGAGGCGGGCGGCGTCGCGGGCGCGGAGGTTGATTACTGTTCGGTGGAGCTGTATCCGGTTTCTATCGAAAAGATGCGGCTTCTCCTCGGCGGGCTTGACTGCCGGCCGCGCCATATCGAAAATTTGACGGACGCCTACTCACGGATCGACACGTCCGTTCCGGGCTGGCATCGCGCAGTTTTGAGCGGGGATTTCGGGGTCATCAACCTGCGTTTGTTCATCGGTGAGGCGCTTGATATGGCTGTAACGCTTGACGATTATTGCGACGCGTGGTTTCTCGACGGGCACGCTCCGAGCAAAAACCCCGAGATGTGGCGCGCGGAGCTTCTGTCGGCGATAGGGGCCAAATCGGCCGCGGGGGCCACCGTGACGACGTTCACGGCCGCGGGGTATGTGAGGAGAAATTTAATAGCGGCGGGGTTTTGCGTCCAAAGAGTCCCCGGATACGGCGGCAAGAAGGAAGCGCTAAAAGGTGTATTTCTCGGAAATAGTTGATTTTATTTGCGGACGTGAATTATATTTACAAAACGTGCGGAGATGAGGTGGCTGGCATTATCTGCGCCCCGCTCGCGCCTGACACATTTTTCGCAAAGAAGGTTGCGTTATGGCCAACAGGTTTGTCCGTAAGCCGGTAGGTAATTTTTTCGTCAAAAAGTCGCTTCAGGTCGGCCTCATCATAAAGGTTATGACGGTCGCGGTTCTGTCGGCCATAATCTCGTCCGCCTCGCTTCTTTTAGTCTACTGGCTCAAGTACCATACGATCGCCATATATATATGGAACCAGAACAACAACAACCTTCATAAAGAGCATATCATAAACCTTATTTTGCCGACTTTGGTCATAAGTTCCATCGTGGGGATTTTGGCCGCATTTGGGATAGGGCTGTACGCGTCCCGCAAATATGCCGTGCCGGTGTACAAGATTGAGCAGTGGGTAACGCTGCTTTTGAGCGGCAAAATGACCGCGGTTCTGAAATTCCGCGAGCGTGAAGAAATGAAGGAACTCGCCCAAAAGTGCAACGACCTGGGGACGATGCTCCGCGATACCATGCTCGACGTCAAAAAAAGCGTAAAGGCGATGCAGGACGCCGGCGTGAAAGACCCGGGGCTGGAAGCCATAACGGCAAGCCTCGGCAAATTGGAGTTGACAAGCGAACAGATAGTGGTCAACGAGCCCGCGAAGACGGATACCGAAACCCAGCCAGCCTCGTGATGGACGGCACAAAACAAAATCTGCGCAAACATTTTATATCTGCCAGAAAAAACCTTTCTGCCGACGACGCGGCCGAGTTCAGCGCACGCATCGCCCAAAAAATTTTCTCACTGCCCCGTATCTCAAATTCCGGCCTGATTATGGTCTACCATAAAACAGGTTCCGAGGTTGACATCGGCCTGTTGGCGAGTTTGATAATCGGTTCCGGCCGCGGAGCCGCGTTTCCGTATTGCCGGGCGGACGGGGGGCTTGGAATCGGGCGGGTGTCGTCCATAAGCGATGATTTAACAAGCGGGGCGTTTGGCATTATGGAACCGGCAGACGGCCTGAAAGATAATGTTTTCGTGAATCAGCTCGACGCGGTTGTGTGCCCCGGTGCGGCCTTTGACGAGGCCGGCGGGAGGCTTGGGCGCGGGGGTGGGTATTATGACAGGTTTTTGCGGCAGATCAAGGGAAAAGCGTTTATAATCGGCTGCGCCTTCGATTGCCAGATATGCAAAACCCCGCTGCCGCGCGAGGATCACGACGTGGTTATGGACGCGGTGGTCACCGAAAACAGGATTTTTTACGGCGCCGGAGGTGATCTATGCTAACCGTTTTTCTGTGGATACTGCTAATAGCGTTGACCCTGTTCCTTATTATAATCGCGTCCCCGCTGCGTTTTAAAGGCAGGTTGTCTTTCCATAAACCCGACGACATTGAATATGAGTTTGTGGGTTCGTACGTACATCCAATAGTTTTTAGATGTGAATACTCGTCCAAAGACGAGCGTCTCCGCGCCGTGCTTTTCGGGTTTACGCTGAAAAAGCGGGTCAAAAAAGAAAAAAAAACTGAACCGGCGGACAGCGTCAATAAAAAACCTGTTGACAGCGCCGATACCGAACACGTTACTGTCAACGAAGTCAACATAAAACCTCCCAGTGACGTCAATCCGAAATACGTTGGCAATGAGGGCGCTACCGACCAGAATATCAACGACAACGATACCAAGCCCGCAGAAAAACCCAAAAAAAAACCGTCTATTGCGGCAAGGGTCAAAAAACTTGTCAACGCTATAAAAAGCCACACTGCCTACAAACTCGTAAGTGATGAACCGTTGCGAAAAAAGGCGTCAAAATGGCTCTTCCGCCTCCCGCGCCGCTTTTTCAAGCTGATATATTTTGATACCCTCAA
This sequence comes from Chitinispirillales bacterium, assembly GCA_031281225.1. GTDB lineage: Bacteria > Fibrobacterota > Chitinivibrionia > Chitinivibrionales > Chitinispirillaceae > GUT77. The sequence goes on along the minus strand of JAITFQ010000012.1, from coordinate 19,270 downwards.
ACTGCACGTCAGAACGGGCTACAACGACCCCGCCTCCTTAGGCAAGCTCTACGGCTACTTCACAGCCGCCCACTCCGCCCTGGGCCTGCAAAACAGTTTTGTCGATATGCGCATGGAGCCGGTGTTCACCGAAAAATGTTTAGAAATTGATTCGGAAATATCAATGCGTACCTCGTTATCCGTATTACTGTGGAATACATTAGCGGTATTGGCGACTTTCCCATACCTGCGCCTGTACAGGGCGGTCAAGGGTAAAAATAAAAATAAATCACAATAAAAACCTTGCCAAATATTATATTTATGGGCATGAATACTGCAAAATCCGCCCCCAAGCTCAACCCTCTCGACCGCTTAGCCATCTCCCTCGGTTCATCCGCCCGGGAATCCATAGAGCTTGTAGGGTCTATTTTCACTTTTTATCTAAAAATGCTCAAGGTTTTGCCGTCTTCCGCGCGCCGTCCGTATTTGATTACCGAGCAGATGTTTATTTTGGGCGTTCAGTCTATCCCCATCGTACTTTTGACCTCAGTTTTTGTCGGCGCCGTCAGCGCGTGGCAGGTTCAGTACATATTTGGCGATGCCATACCGCTCACGTATCTTGGGGCCGGAGTGGGCAAGGCTGTGCTTACGGAGCTTGGCCCCGTACTGACCGCGCTCGTAATCACCGGCCGTGTAGGCGCAAAACTTGCCGCGGAGCTCGGCACGATGAAGGTCACCGAGCAGGTAGACGCCATGGTGTGCCTGTCGCTTGATCCGTATACGTATCTGCTGACCCCGCGCCTCGTCGCTTCCTGTATTATGGTGCCCGTCCTCACGATTTTCGCCGTCGCTTTAGCGATAGTCAGCGCGCAGATTATTGCCGAGGTGGCGCTCGGTTTGAGTTTCGCGGCGTTTTACAAGGGGGTCAGGCTGCTCTTCAAAACGCAAGACCTGGTCATTTGCATTGTTAAGTCGTTTGTTTTTGGGATGGTGATATCCCTTGCCGGCTGCTACTACGGTTTCTACGCCAAAGGCGGCGCCGTAGGCGTCGGCGCGTACACGAAAAAAGCCGTGGTCGCGGCTATGGTTATGGTGTTAGTCAGCAATTTGATTTTGGTTAACGTGCTGTTGTAACCGGGCATTGTTTCTCGCATTGCCCGGCATAGCGGGCGAACACCGTTCGCCCCTGCCCGCCCTCTCTGCTGTATCGTCTTTTTTGGATTCTTCGCTGAATTGCCCGCTCTCTCGGCAGTATCGTCTTTTTTTCAAAATCGAAACAAAAAACGCCCCATGGGGCATAAATAATTATCAGGAGAACGTGTTATGGAATTTTATTTTGAACGGTTGGACATTCAAAACGGCGGGCGCTTCCGGCTGCCCGAGGGGACTGTCAGCATTGGCAGAAGCCCGAAGAACACGATTGCGCTGCCTGCCGACGACAGGTGTGTATCGGCGATCCACGCGGTGGTCTACGCCGACCCGCGGCGGCTTCTGTTGCAGGACATGCAGAGCACAAACGGCACGTTTGTCAACGGCCGGCAGGTGAACGAGTGCGTGTTGGAGGAGGGGGACGAAGTGCGGTTCGGGCGGAGCGGGCCGAGGTTCAGGGTTAGCGGCGGCGGAGCAAGTGAAGGGGCAGGTTTTGATATTGATACTGATGATTGTCAGGAGGATTCGGAGTTAGATGATTTGGATGTAATGCCGTTTCAAGCGGAAGAAAATCCTGTTTATGAAAATCGTCCCCCAAGCAATCAAAAATCACCGCGTAACCGCGCTTTTGTTGTGGTTGCCATAATCGCCGCACTCTTAGCCCTGGGCTTATTGACCCCGCTTGCCCTCCGCGGCCGCGGGGAATCAACCCCGCAAAGCGCGTCTGCCGATAAGCAAAAATCATCGCCCGGCAAACAAAAAACTCCATCCGGCAAACAGGATTTTTTCATGCTGCGCGACGACGGCTCGCCGCCGCTAACACCGGCAGGCGCAGATACTGGTACCGGCGTTAACCCCGCCACAACCGTCAGCCCCCGCGGCGAAGCCCCAAACTCAAAAAAAACCTCCGACCGTATCCACGCAGTCCTTGCCCGATTCGGCGAGACCGGCGACTACCGCCTCCCGCCGGAGATGGTGGAGCGCGTGGATCACTATCTTGGCCTTTACATGGGCGGCAGGCGCCGCACTATCGCCTCGTATCTGCGGCGCGGCGAGGAGTATTTCCCGATGATCCGCCGCGTCCTCGCGGAGAACAACCTGCCGCCCGAGCTTGCGTACATCTCCATGCTCGAAAGCGGCTTTGACCCCCGCGCCGTCTCCCATGCCGGCGCCGTGGGCCTGTGGCAGTTCATGCCCCACACCGCCCGCAGATACGGCCTCGAAGTCACCGCGCACGTTGATGAGCGGACAGACCCGGTAAAATCAACCCGCGCCGCCGCCGCGTACTTTAAGCACCTGATAGCGATTTTCGGCCCCAAAAGCTCCGTAATGCTTTGCATGGCCGCCTACAACGCCGGCGAACAGCGAATAATCAACGCCCTTAAACGGATAGACGACCCAATGAGAAACCGCGATTTCTGGTACATATACCGAAACGGCTGGCTTGCCGAAGAAACAAACGAATACATCCCGCAGGTAATCGCGATGATAATAGTTTCGGAGAATCGGGAGGAGTATGGGTTTTGATAAATGTGGCGGGGGGTTGAAAAATACGGGTGAAAGTGGTATATTTAATCCCAAAGTTTTATAAACATTACTTGCATTCGTAAAACGCTATAATGTATATTGTAGCTGTGGGTAGTCGTTTTATGGCTGATTGTCGTAAAAACATGTAAAATTACGGAGAAAATATGCTGACAATAAATATTGATAAACATTTGGAAAAACAGGCAGAGACATTTTTTTCCGATCTTGGCTTGGATTTGGAAACCGCAATAAATATGTTTATTGTGCAATCGCTCCGGCAAAAAAAAAATCCATTTACGATTGGATATGAAAACAACTGCGACGAAGAACATGAGGATGCTTACGATGCAAAAATCGCCGATAAGGCATACGAAGAGTATGTAAAAGATGGGTACAAGAGTTATCCGATTGAAGACTTGTACAAAAAATACGGAGTTATTTGATGTATCGGATCGAATGGACAAAAAAATTTGAAAAACAGTTGGAAAAATTAGGGGAAAATGCCGCAAAGCAAATTCTTAAATACCTGCACCATAATATTGACGGTACAGACAATCCACGCGTTATTGGGAAAGAATTAAAAGGAAATCGCAAGGGACAGTGGCGTTATAGAACGGGAAACTATAGAATTATTTGTGAAATTCAGGATGAGAAATTGATTGTTCTTGCGCTGGAAACAGGGAACAGAAAAAATATTTACCGAACCATGTAGAACATCTTATTCCCAAACAATACTGGCAGTCTTCAGTTCACATCTCCTCAATCTCCTCAATCCCTAACAATGTCAAACATTTTTTTACAGTTGACCTGAACGACGCCACCAGATTAACCCGGAAGCCTTCAACGTCCCCCCCGCTCCCGATGACCTGGTGCGCGTGGTAGAATTCGTTGAAAATTTGCGCGAGGTCGAAGGCGTAATTGGCTATGACCGACGGCGACAGGCGCTCGTGCGCGTATTCCACCGCTTCCTTGAAAAAGGCGATTTTTTTTATCAATTTGATTTCGGACGGTTCGAGATTGCCCGGAACGGCAATTTCCCGCTGGGCGCCGCCGGCCTTACGGATTATGGACGACGCGCGGGCGTAGCTGTATAATAGATAAGGGCCGGTGTCGCCCTCAAAACTGATCGCTTTCTTCGGGTCAAAGACCATGTTTTTAGCAATATCAACTTTTAGCAGCTGATACTTGATCGCCGCCAGGGCAATTTTCAAACTTCTGTCCTCCGCCTCGCTTTCCGACAACTGATACCTCTCGACCACTTCCTGTTTCGCGAGTTCCTTCGTCTCCCGGATGAGGTCGTCGGCATCTACCACCGTGCCTTCCCGCGATTTCATCTTGCCTTCGGGCAGTTCAACCATCCCGTAAGAGAGGTGTTTCATTTTTTCGGCGATGTCGTAACCGAGCTTTTTGAAGATTGCGATCAATACGGCAAAGTGATAGTCCTGCTCGTTGCCGACGACGTAAAAAGACCTGTCGTACTTGAACTCCTTGTCCTTGAGCAGCGCAAGATACAAATCTTGAACGATGTAGACGCTCGTACCGTCGGGGCGCAGCAATACCTTGCTGCCTAACTTCTCCTCCTCCAAGTCAACGACGGCCGCCCCGTCCTCCCGCCTGTAAAAAATCCCCTTGTCAAGCCCGTCCAGCACAATATCCTTGCCGTCCTTATAAATGTCGCTCTCGTAATACTCTTTGTCAAACGATATTCCAAACAGTTTGTAAGTTTCCCGAAACCCGTGGAGCGCCCACCCGTTCATCTTCTTCCAAAGGTCAAGCGTTTTCGGGTCGCCGTCCTCCCAATCTTTCAGCATTTTTTGTGCGTCGTCATTCCAGCTTTCGTCCTCTGCGGACTTGCTGTTGAACATCACATAGTAATCGCCCACAAAATGATCCGGCTTAATCCCCGCGCTCTCCGGCGCCGCACCGCCGCCGCACCTGTCGTACGCGAGCATCGACTTGCATATATGTACGCCGCGGTCGTTGTTGATGCTTGCCTTAAAAACCTCGCATCCACAAAAAGAGAGGATGCGCGATATACTGTCTCCGATAGACATATTGCGCAGATGCCCGAGGTGCAGCGGTTTGTTGGTATTCGGCGACGCGAATTCGACCACTACGCGGCTTTGGATATTGCCCCTGCCGAAATTTTCGTCAGCCGCCAATTTCAAAACGGATTCCGCCAGTTGCTTCTTGTCAACAAAAAAATTCAAATACCCGCCCGCCGTCTCCACCCGTATACCGGCGGCGTCGAACCCGCCGTGCCGGCAGATTTCCTCTTTTAGCTCCGCGGCAATCTGCGCCGGATTCTTCCGCAGTATTTTGGACAGGCTGAAACACGGAAAGGCGTAGTCCCCCAAGTTGTCGGACGGGGGGATTTCGACGTTTTTTTCGATATCTTCCGGCGGCAGATGCTCTTTCAAACCACCGGCAAGCGCCTGTACGATTAAAATTTTATGGTCAGCCATAATTAATGATACTCCGTTATTTGAAAAACAATTTTCCCGCATTAAATATATATCATGGACGTTTTGAAATCAAAATTTTTTATTGTGAGTATACGATGTATTTCACGTATTTAGAAAATCCAGCATTGTCGGCCTCGGCTTACGCCGAGATAAACAAGTTGCCGTCACAGTTAAAAACTTTTATTTGCCAGTCTTAGACTGTTTTGTTGTGAGTATACGATGTATGTCAACGCCGTCTACTCGTGTGTCCTAAAAATTTTTATTTGCGTGTATCTACATTTTTACATACAACTATATATTCATATAACATTGTATTCACGGTTTTTCCTGCAATGTTAGTAGGTGAATTTCTGCTAGGCATTGCTTTATTACTTAATGCACGTTTATAAGTAACCAAATGTTTGAAACCATTTTTCTCAAATATTTCTGCGATAAATTGATCTGTAGGCAAAGGTATATTTTTTACAGTTCTATTTCCCACAATATATATTACCGTACCATCTTTATTTATACATTTCGCAACATTATTTATTGATTTTTGCAAATCATAATAAAATGACGATACTTCTAAAGCTCGTTTTTTATCTTCGTTTTCTATCATTTTTATAGATTCTTTAACACAGTTATCTTTCATTATTTCTGATACACGGCCACCACCCATTCACATACTATCTATTTTACGAGCATTATTTATCCCTAACCACTCATTAGATAATGTTGAAAATTGACCGTAAGCAACGGTTGTTCTGCTATCTCCGTAAGGAGGGCTTGTCAAAACTAAATCATAACCATTTTTATCTTTTTGAAAAGGTTTTGAGTGTATTTTAACAGATGTATCATTTAATAATTTTGGTGAATAATATAATTTATAACATTGTATTGCGTCGTTTAACTTTTTAAAATAGAAACTTAACACATCTGGATTAAAATTGTGTATTTCTTCTGGTTTCATGCGATATAATTTAAATTCATTATTTCGTGTATATGAACACTCTCTAACAGTTTCAGAAAATGGAACAAGAAACATATTTTTTATTTTTTCGTTTTCTAATTCATCTATACAGTATTTAATAACAGAAAGGTTTTTAACTACTGTTTCAGAAAACCAAAAATATATATTTGTGATTTTTGGTATAATTATTTTTTTTAAAATTTTTTCATTCTTCATTATATCAAACACATTATTTCTAAGTTTTTGATATTCATTTTCAATTTCTTTTATATTTATTTTTGTAAATTTCGCTTTAGCAATTAAAACAGCCAATGGGTTAATGTCAAAACCTGACATTTTTTTAATCCCACATTCTAAACCGCATATAAAACTTGTTCCAGAACCGCAATATGGATCAAGCATACTCCCTGACGAAATATTAAATTCTTTTAAAATATCTATACCAATTTGAGGTATCATTGTTGCTGGGTAACGATGTAAATTGGGATAAATAGACGAATATGATTGCCCTGTATAATCATATTTTGTGTTACGTACAACATTATACTTGCTCATATATCCAAAACCAATCTAAATAACTGTGGTAAGCGATTTTCATAAGTTCTAAAACCAGTTCCATGATTTCTTGCCATTGTCCCTTTATCATGTAAACGTAAATCTACCAAGATATTTTCTGATTTAAATTGATTGCATAATAATTCTGATGTTGTATCTTTCATAAGTTGCGCTCTTTGAAAATGAAAATATTCTATACCATCACGTAATTCTGTAAATGCAGTTACAAATATTAATGAAGGGATTTTTTGTATAAATCTTTTGGCTAATAATTCCAATATCCATTCAACAACAACAGTACCAGAAATATGCCGTACCGCAATAGTGTCTTTTTGAACATCAAGAAAAAGTCCCGCGCTATTTGGTTTTAACGACATTGTATAATAAAGCCCTTGCCGACCATCTCTATCAAGACTTCCGTAACGTTTTACAGCTTCTAATGGCGGTATTTTCCATGCTTTATTATTAAATGTAAAAAGTGTTATTAAATTTTTACTATTTGCCCTATGAGCCTTTAATTCAGCCCCCACAATATCTGGTGAAGCATCATTATTTTCATCAATGCCTAATAGGGTCTCAAGGGTATAACCAATGCCTGTTGGCCCCTTTCTTTGAGAAGGAACAAACCCCATTTCTTTGATTTTTCTAAATTTCTCTGAAAAACTCTCTATTGATAACCTCAAAAAAACCTCCAAAACATAGTATTCGTAATATATCTCAGGCTAAAATTTTCGCCTAACGTTCTAGGTATACGACGTCTAGGGCAGGTTATAGGGCAATGCGCAGTACTGACCCCTGCCCCAAATGTGGCGGATAGAAAACCGCCATTAGCAACTCCCATGCCTCTTCTTGATAACAAATATAATTTCCGGCATGGCGAGAATGGCAAAAAAAAATAAAAAATATTATTTCGGCAAAATTTCTTCGAGGTCTTTCGTTTGCGAAGATGAGCGTCGCTTTTTTAACATCTCGTTCGCCTCCTTGAGTGCCTTGTTTTCCTTGCGCAGTTTGGCAAATTCTGCTGTCTAGTATAAATATTGAGTCACAAAAACGCTTTAACCTGCAATGAAAACACATGCGTCATCGGCGCGTAGGCGTCGTCACCGATTCGGCGCGCCGCTTCCCCGCGGTACATTCCGGAAAAGTTAAAATATTTTCCCGCGTTTATGTTGCTGTGAAACGTGATGATGTGGCTTGTCCCGCCCGAATGCCCGCCGGCCATACGGTGATCAATCTCGCCGCTATACGGCACATGTGAAAACGTGTATGACAATTCGGCTATGCCGCCGCGTACCGGGCGGTGGATTATGCCGGGGCGGATTTGCAGGTAGACGCCGCTATCGGCCGGCACAGGGTGGATACGGGCTGAGGAGCCGTCAAAAATCCTGCCGATCCGCTCCCGTATGTAAAGCTCAAATTTCTGATTGTGCCCGACACTCTGTACCAACTCGACGCTGGCATCGCTGACGGCAAAATTATTTTGCGGGCTGTTTCGCGAGGTTGATATAAATTCTTTAGTAACGGAAAAGTAGCGCGGCTCGGTGCTTAGCAGTATCGAGTTTTTTCTTCTCTCTATCAATAAGCCTGTTTCAAAAGTCGGCTCCCTGTATCCGCGGATAATCCGTAATCCCGGCATAAGGTATAGCCTTGATCTCCAGGGGCTGCCCTGAATCTGGTAGTCGATGTCTTGGCGGTATGACAGGTCGGAGTAGTTTGGATACCCACCGTTGGGCGTTTCCGAGGCGTCGCTGTCAATCTCAACATCGCGCGGGAAGAATGACAGTATCCCGGGGATATAAGAAATCATCCTGCCGTCCCGCGAATCGATATGTTCTTCAAGCGACAGTACGCCGCTCCACGCCAAGTCCCCCAAAATTCCGCTGATCTCCCTTGTCGGACGGAAGTACCAGTCGCCGCCCAACATCGTCTTGCGGACTGTCGCCGACGAGGTGTTGTCGTAAATTTGCACTTCCTGTATGATATGGTCGCCGTGAACGGCGGGGCGAAATTCTCCGGCTGTCGAGTCAAAAGCGTGCGTGCCCAAACCTCTTCCCACAAAAAACTTTTTTTGCTCAAACCGCGAAGCGAGCTCGCGGTTGACGCGATATTCCTGACGCGAAGAAAAGCCGCTTGCCGTCGGTTCGATATCGCTTATCGCCGACATCAAAAAAGTTGACGCGCTGCTCTGTTCATTGATTTTTACGTACCGCCACCTGCTGTCCCCCGTCAACCGCCATATTTTAAGCGGCGAGAACGCGGCGGATTGGTTCCATGTAAGGGCGTAGCCCGTGTCGATCGACCCTAAAAAACTCTCGCCGCTTTGGTACCGCATAGCGCTGAAACTCTGCCGCAGATTCGCCGGCAGATAGGCGGCTTCAACTGTCCCCGCCAGATGCCCGCCGCCCTGACCCGCGGTGTCAACGCGCCACTCGTCCCTGTAACCGAGCGTCGTTTCCCAAAACTGCGACGGCCTTGCCGTAAACGTCGCGTATTTTCGCTGGCTCGTATTGATGTCGGAAAGATGGTGCCTGAAAAACACCGCGCCGGCGTCCGCTGCAGCCCTGTCCCCAAGAAACCGCAACTGTATATCCGCGTTTATCTTTTCCGTTTCCGCAAGCGAATCGATAAACGTCTGCCCAACCCCCGCGCTAACCGCCGCACCCCGCGCCACCGTCCCGCCGACCGTCGATTTCCACGCCTGAAACTGATGCTCGCCCGCCCCATCGGCGATGTCGTCCGCCCCCCACGCCTCGTTTCTTTCGCTCGCCGAAAAAATCTCATTTGTAAACTTTTGAGAACGGTAGCGGTAATCGGCGTCCGCCCAAATCGACCGCCTGTCAAACCGCCGCTCCCCCGCGCTGAGTTTGAAAATTACCGCCGATGACAGGTCGTTGCCGTCGAGCGTTGAGAATAAATTACGGTTAGATTCCTTTCCCGCTATGTTAAGCGACGCGTTTACAAAAGGTAACCGCAGCCGCGCCTCGATCTCTCCGGCAGTTTCCCTCATGGGGGCGGTGATGGGCGCGAGCGCCGTGTGGTCGCCGAGGCCGGGGCCGGCGTATTTGTAAACGAACCGGCTGTGCTGGGCGGTGTTGTCAACGACGTAGTCCGCGCCGGCTGACCCTGTTTGTATCGGGGTGAAGTGCGCGGTGTAAAAACCTCGCGTGTCCTCCGGCCTTAACGGGTCGTAAGGGGTATGGACGAGGATTGTATCTTGCGTGAACGTGTCAAATACTTTTTTATACAGTGGATGAAAAACGCTCATCCGCGCGACGTCGAGCGGGTGGACCGGCCTTGCCGTTGACGCGGCGTATGCGGGATTGTTTCCGCTGTTTCTCAATATTTCCCGCTCGCGGCTGCCTAACTGCATCTCAATGGGATGATCCTTGTCGTCGCTTTCACTCCACAAAATTCCATGTATGGAGAACACGCTGTCCCGCGTGTGATATGACGCGCCGCCGCCGGCGAATGTTCTGCGGTAGTCAAACGCCTTGTACTCGTATTCAATCCTTATAAAATCATCCCCGCTGATAAGCACGCGCGGGTTAAACGTCACCGCCCCGATGTCGTAGTCGATGACAAAATCCGCATCGGCCCCCTCGCTGAGATTATCCCCGTTCACCCGTACCTTCACCGTCCCGTCGACCGGTGTGATGATGCTTGCCTCGCCCCTTCCCGTCAAGTAATACGGCCCCTGCACCCCCTCCCGCCCCCTGACGGTCTGCACCGTACTGTTCCCCCCCGAAAACGATCCGAACGCGTGAACCGCCGCCGGCCCGGGCGTTACCGCCGCGGATATCCCCACAACTTTTTTCTGCCCCGAGAGTATCCCCCCCGCCGGCCAAACCGTAAACATATCCCCCGCGGTAACGGCGAAATTTTTGTTTGTCAAACTGATAAACATCATATCAAACTCGCTAATTTCCCGCGTAGACCCGTCGAGTGACGACCCCTGATCGCTCAACTGCGCCCGCAGCATCGTCCCCGGCCTCACCTCCCCCTCGATCACCGCCTCGAGCCCCTGCTCCAAATTGATTTCCCCAAGTTCGCCAACGGAAACGCCGAAAGACTTGTAGCCGGAGATAAACAGGTTGCCGTAATCGTCGTCGCTTGATATCACCATCCCACCCCTAAGAGAATCCGCGGCCGACGGCGCGACAAGGGAATCGATCGACTTGACGGATCGCTTGGGGTGCAAATAGAAAACGTCGGGGGCAGGGATGCTGTCGTTTGCCTGCGAGGCCGCTGTTAATATCAGTAATATCACTGGTATGGCACGGAAGCTGTGCGCGGCCCGATATTTGATATTCACCAATAACCGACGACAACATGACCAGCGATTCATACTAGTCCTAAAGAAAATTTTGTTACTTCAAGGCTTTTGCCGCCAGTTTTAGTTGATTTTTATACTCGGCGCCGAGGCCGTGCCGCTGACAAGGGCCAAGTCTTCAACGTTGCTCGCGACATGGCTGTTTACCGTCTTTGGCTCATCGCCCTCATTCCTGATATTTTTTCAATACCATCCCATAGCAATCTACGCTTTCTGAATGAAGCCAAGCATGAATATACGTTATTGCCACGGCATAAGGCAAAAGATATATCGCGCCACCCTACCCCCCGCCAGCCCATAGCTTCCTGTCCATGCTCCTGTACTGGATTGCTTCGGATATGTGCGCGGCTTTGATGCCGCCTGACTGTTCCAAATCCGCGGCTGTCCGCGCTACTTTCAATATCCGGTCGTAGGCACGCGCCGACAGTCCCAATTTTTCTATCGCCATCCGCAGCAGCTCCTTGCTCGTGCTGTCTAGCTCGCAGTATTTTCTGATGTGGCGGGATTCCATGTGGGCATTGCAAAAAATGTTTTTGTACGGGCGGAAGCGCTCGGTCTGGATAGCACGGGCGGCTATCACTTCCCCGCGCATCGCCGCGGAGTCGCGGCCAGGCTGCTTTTGGGTCAACTCCTCGTAGGTCAAGGCGGGGACTTCGGTGTGAATGTCTATCCGGTCAAACAGCGGGCCGGAGATTTTGGCCATGTATTTTCTGATCTGCTCCTCCCTGCAGGTACACTGGTGGCGAGGATCCGTATGGAACCCGCACGGGCACGGATTGAGCGCGGCGGCGAGCATGAAACGGGCAGGGTAGGAGAGCGACATTGCGGCGCGGGAGATCGTCACCCGGCCATCCTCAAGCGGCTGCCGCAGGTTTTCGAGGACGTTTTTGTTGAACTCCGGCAGCTCGTCGAGAAACAGCACGCCGTGGTGGCTCAAGCTAACCTCGCCCGGCCGCGGGTACGAGCCGCCGCCGATAAGCCCCGCGTCGCTCACCGTATGGTGCGGCGACCGGTAGGGGCGCACAGCCAAGAGCGGGATAGACGGGTCGAGCGTGCCGGCGACCGAGTGGATTTTCGTCGTTTCGAGCGCCTCGTCGAGGCTCAGGTCGGGCAAAATCGTCGGCAGCCGCCGCGCGAGCATCGTTTTGCCCGATCCCGGCGGCCCGACCATCAATATATTATGCCCGCCCGCCGCCGCGACCAAAAGCGCGCGCTTGATGTGCTCCTGACCTTTCACGTCCATGAAATCCACGCTGTACGTCCGCGAACGGTTGAACAGCTCTTTCAAATCGGTGACATACGGCGTGATCGTTCTCGTGCCTTCTAAAAAATCCACGGCCTCATTGAGCGTCCCGACCGGATAGATCGCCACCCCCTCCGCGACCGCCGCTTCCCGCGCGTTGCCCTTGGGGACGATCATCCCCTTGACCCCCATCTCCCGCGCCGTCACCGCCATGGAGAGCATCCCCTTGACGCGCTTAACCGTGCCGTCTAACGACAGCTCGCCCGTTATGATGTAGTCGCTTGGCGAATCAATCGTCAACTGCTGCGAGGCCACGAGGAGCCCCAGCGCGATGGGCAGGTCAAACGCCGACCCCTCCTTTTTGACGTCTGCCGGCGCCATGTTAATCGTAATTTTGCGGGCGGGGAACTCAAACCCGCAGTTTTTCACCGCCGAGAGCACCCGCTCCCGCGACTCCCGCACAGCCCCGTCGGGCAGCCCGACAATGGTAAAACCCGGCATCATTTCACAAATATCGGCCTCAATGGCGACCTCAAAAGCGTCGATACCCAAGACGGCCATAGAGCGCAGCTTGGCAAGCATAGGCAAACCTTTCACCCACGGTTACGAGGGTTTTTTATTGGTTCGAGAGAATAGAGATGTTGGAAAAACAGAACTGCGAAAAACAACTTCGAGAGTAAGACAAGGGGGCGCGTAACCAAGCTCATTCACCTGACCGGCCGACACATCCCCTGCCAATGATAAGATAATTTATGGCGGAAGCAGTGTCAAATAAAAAATTTTAATTGTGCCGGCAGCTTGTTTATCTCGACGTAAGCCAAAGCCGACAATGTTAATTTTTCTAAATGCGTGAAATACATCGTATACTCCAAATAAAATTTTTTATTGACACCGCCTCCTCCCATAAATTATCTTTAATCCGGTATAAAAATAGTTAACTATCCTATTTAGAAGATATTGCATTATGATAAAGAACTACTATCTTACTGCGGCGGGGGGAGGGCCGGCTCCATGGTTTGACGGCTCGAAGTCTTTATTTATCAATGGTAATAAACGCGCGGCGGATGTATACGCCGCTTTTTTTTTGGGGGGCGGCGGGTCTGCCCGCCCGAATGTTTGGGCTTTGTTTGATATTAACACAATAATACATGAATAAAGGGAGCGGAGCGGAATGGGCGGTTTTTTTGGGGTGATCTCCGACAGCAATGAGTTGTGCACGACGCATCTGTTTTACGGGACAGACTACCATTGCCACCTCGGCACGCGCCGCGGCGGGCTTGTTACCGTGAACGGAAAGCGGTTTTCGAGGGCTATACACGACATCTCAAACTCGCAGTTCAGGGGCAAATTCGACGCCGAACTAGAAAAACTCGCGGGCAAGGCGGGGCTTGGGGTGATAAGCGACTACGAAGACCAGCCGCTTATCATCGGATCGCACCTTGGCACCTACGCCATAGTGACGGTCGGCGCGATAACCAACGCGGGCAGCCTCGCGAAAAGGGCGTTCCGCAAGCTGACGACACATTTCTCCGAAATGAGCGGCGAAGGGCTGAACCCGACCGAACTGACGGCGACGCTCATCAATCAGGAGGAGAGCTTTGAGGCCGGAATCCAAAACGCGCAGGCGCAGATAGAGGGGTCGATGTCCATGCTTATCCTTACCCCGAAAGGGATTTACGCGGTGAGGGACAAACTTGGGAGGACGCCCGTCATCATCGGCAAGGGGCCGCGCGGCTACGCGGTGACGATGGAGACGTGCGCGTTTTACAATCTCGAATACGAGATGGAAAAGGAGCTCGGCCCCGGCGAGGTCGTCTTTATCACGCGAGACGGGATAGAGCAGCGGGTGCCGCCGGGCGACCGTATGCAGATTTGCTCGTTTCTGTGGATATACTACGGGTTCCCGGCGTCGCACTACGAGGGGATAAACGTGGAGCACTCCCGCTACCGCAGCGGCGCGAGGCTCGCCATAAGGGACAACGTGGAGGTCGACTTCGCCGCGGGAATTCCCGATTCCGGCGTGGCGCACGCGCTCGGGTACTCGCAGAAGAAGCGGATCCCGTACAGCCGCCCGTTTGTAAAATATACGCCGACGTGGGCAAGGTCGTTTTTGCCGTCGAACAAGGCCACGCGGGAGCTCGTGGCGAAGATGAAGCTCATCCCCGTAAAACGGCTGACGCAGGGCAAGCGGATACTTTTTTGCGACGACTCAATTGTGCGCGGGACGCAGCTTAGGGACACCCTGCAAAGAATTTACGCCTACGGGGCAAAAGAGATACACATGCGCCTCGCCTGCCCGCCGCTGTTTTTCGGTTGCAACTATCTGAACCATTCGCGTTCAAGGACAGAGAACGATCTGGCTACGCGAAAGGCGATCGCGGCGATTGAGAAAAAGAAAAAATACAATATTGAGGATTATATCAACGAACAGTCCGACAGGCACGCCGCGCTAATCGAACATCTGCGCTCAAAGGTGGGGCTGACGACGCTGGCGTTTCAGCGTTTGGACGACATGGTAGACTCTATCGGGGTTCCGAAAGAAAAACTGTGCACCTACTGCTGGACAGGGTGCCCGGGGTGTTGAATTGTAAATAACTTATACTTAAATAAAATAAACAAACACGAAAGGATCAGTAAAAGATGCCAAAACGCGATGATATCCGCAAAATAATGATTGTCGGGTCGGGCCCCATAATAATCGGGCAGGCCTGCGACTTCGACTACTCCGGCACGCAGGCATGCAAAGCCCTGCGCAGCCTTGGGTATCAGGTCGTGCTCGTAAACTCAAACCCAGCCACGATAATGACAGACCCGGGGATCGCCGACATCACCTATATAGAACCGCTCAACGTCCCGACCCTCACCCGCATAATCGAAAAGGAGCGCCCGTGCGCGCTTTTGCCCAACCTCGGCGGGCAGAACGGGCTAAACCTCTCAATCAAACTCGCCAAGCAGGGCGTGCTTGAAAAGTACGGCGTGAAGCTGATAGGCGTCGACATCGACGCGATTGAAAAGGGTGAAGACAGGATAATTTTCAAGGAGCTGATGAAGGAAATCGGTATCGACGTGCCCAGAAGCGAGGCAGTTTATACGGTGGAGGACGCGGAAAAAACCGCTTCGGAATTGGGCTACCCCGTGGTCGTCCGCCCGGCGTACACGATGGGCGGCGCGGGCGGCGGGCTTGTGTATAATGTGGAGGAGCTGAGAACCGTGGCGAGCAGAGGGCTCGCGGCAAGCCTTATCAATCAGGTACTGATTGAGGAATCCATACTCGGCTGGGAAGAGCTCGAACTTGAAATCGTGCGGGACGAAACGGGTAAGATGATCTCCGTTTGCTACATCGAAAACGTCGACCCCGTGGGCATACACACCGGCGACGCTTTCTGCGTCGTCCCGATGCTCACCGCCCCGCAAAAACTGCTCGACAGGCTGCAAGAGCACGCGCACAGGATAATCGGCACGGTAGGGATAATCGGCGGGACGAACGTGCAGATGGCGTACGATCCGAAATCCGACCGTATCGTGATTATCGAGATTAACCCGCGCACGTCGCGGTCGTCGGCGCTGGCGTCCAAGGCGACGGGGCTGCCGATAGCGCTTGTGTCGGCAAAACTCGCTACGGGGGTCACGCTTAGCGAGATACCCTACTGGAAAGACGGGACGCTCGACAAGTACAAGCCGTCGGGGGATTACGTCGTTGTAAAATTCGCGCGGTGGGCGTTTGAAAAGTTCAAGGGCTCGCAGGATAAGCTCGGGACGCAGATGAAAGCCGTGGGCGAAGTGATGAGCATTGGCAAGACCTACAAGGAAGCGTTTCAGAAAGCGATCCGTTCGCTCGAAATCGGGCGGTTTGGGCTGGGCTTCGCGAAAGATTTTAATTCAAAGCCGCTGCCAGAGCTGCTCGACATGATGAAAGGGCTTACGAGCGAGCGCCAGTTTATAATGTACGAGGCGTTCAGAAAAGGCGCGGATATCGCCAAAGTCCACGAGATTACGAAGATTAAGGAGTATTACCTGCGCGAGATGAAAGACCTCGTGGATTTTGAGGAGGAGATCATCGGCAAATACAAGGGTAAAAAGCTGCCCGGCGACGTTTTGGAAAAGGCTAAAAAGTGGGGATTCGCCGACCGCTACCTCGCCATGCTGATTGACGGGAAGGAAGCAGACGTCAGAAAACAGCGCCTCGCCATGAACCTCACCGAGGGGTGGGAAGCCGTGCCGGTGAGCGGCGTTGACAACGAGTTCTACTACTACTCCACGTTTAACAGCACAGGCAAACTCGACATAAAGCACGACAGGCGCAAGGTGATGATTTTAGGCGGCGGGCCCAACCGCATCGGACAGGGGATCGAGTTTGACTACTGCTGCGTACACGCTGCGTTCGCGCTGCGCGATATGGGGATCGATACAGTGATGGTCAACTGCAACCCCGAAACCGTGTCGACCGACTACGACACATCCGACAGGCTTTATTTTGAACCGCTGACGGTAGAGAACGTGTTGAGCATTTACGAAATGGAAAAACCCGAAGGCGTCATCGTGCAGTTCGGCGGGCAGACGCCGCTCAACCTCGCAAGCCAGCTCGCGGAAGCCGGCGTCAAAATACTTGGCACTACACCCGACGTCATCGACCTCGCCGAGGACAGAGAGCGCTTTAATACCATGATGGAAAAATTAAAAATCCCCATGCCGCCGTCGGGGATGGCGGTGACGGTTGACGAGGCGCTGGCGCTGGCGAAGAAAATCGGGTATCCGGTAATGGTGCGCCCCTCATACGTATTGGGCGGGCGGGGGATGGAGGTCGTCCACGACGACGAAACGCTGAGAATCTACATGAGCCTCGCGGTGGACGTCACCCCCGAAAGGCCGATTCTCGTAGACAAGTTTCTCGATAACGCCATTGAAGCCGAGGCCGACGCGCTCAGCGACGGCAAAGACGTTTTCGTCCCGGCGATCATGGAGCACATCGAGCAGGCCGGCGTCCACTCCGGCGACTCAGCGTGCGTTATCCCGCCCGTCAGCATACCCGCGGAGCATATCGAAACTATCTATTCCTATACGAGCAAGATAGCCGCGGAGCTTGGCGTCGTCGGGCTTATGAACATGCAGTACGCGATTGCCGGCGGCAAGGTCTACGTCATCGAAGCCAACCCCCGCGCGTCGCGCACCGTTCCATTAGTGTCAAAAGTTTGCAACATAGCGATGGCGCGCAACGCCACCGAGGTGATGATGGGCAAAACGATTGCCGAGCTCAATTTGCGCAGGAAAAAAATCACGCACTACGGCGTAAAGGAGTCCGTTTTCCCGTTCTCGATGTTCCCGGAGGTCGACCCTGTTTTAGGCCCCGAAATGCGCTCGACCGGCGAGGTGCTCGGCATGGCCGAGGAGTACGGCCTCGCGTTCTTCAAGGCCGAGGAAGCCGCAAACCAGATGCTGCCGCTGTCCGGCAATGTGCTGATAAGCGTATCCAAGGCCGACGGGATCGTTGCCGACATAGGGCGCAAGTTCGCCGATTTGGGCTTTGGAATCTTTGCCACCGAGGGCACTCACGAGTTCCTCAAAGAGAACGGCGTCGAGAGCAAGCAGGTCTACAAACTGCATGAAAAAAGCCACCCGAATATTTTGGACTTGATAGCGAATAAGGAGATTCAACTAATAATAAACACGCCGGTCGGCAAGAAGAGCCAGCACGACGACTCCTATATCCGCAAGGCCGCCATTCGGGACAGGCTGCCGTATATCACCACCCACGCCGCCGCCGCCGCCGCGGTGAACGGAATCGCGGACAAGAAGACCAAAACGGGCGTCACGCACTCATTGCAGGAGTATCACGCGATGATTGAAAAGGAGGGGTAATCTGATGAAAAAAGTTATGAATTTCGTTATTAACCGCGGGTTTACGTTCATGCTGTGCGGTATGCTCACGGCTATTACCGGCGTTATCAGTTACATGGTTTTCAGCGGGCTGCCGCGTTACAGATTTACGCCGCTTCCGCAGGCGTCCATCGTGCTTGCGATAACCGGTTTTTCGATCTATTTTATAGGGCGTATCGCGCTTGCGGCGCAGCGTAACCGCACGCGGCACACCCTGTCGTCGAGAAACGACGACGACAAGGATTGATGGAGGCGTATGGTAAAGATACAGAACTTAATTCAGAAAAACGGTATCATCATCGACCTCAAAAGCACAAACAAGTTTGAGGCGATATCCGACATCGCCCGCTTTATGTGCCGGGTCAACGGCCTCGCGAACGCCGACGAGGTGGCGGATATGATCGTTGAGCGGGAGATGCAGATGTCGACCGGAATCGGCTACGGCATTGCCATCCCGCACGCCCGCCTCTTGGGGGTCGACCGGCTCTACATGGCGGCGGCGCGGTCGGCCGCCGGGATAGAGTTTGAGGCGCTCGACGGCGCCGCCGTAAATCTGATATTCATGCTAATCTCGCCGGCGAACACATCGACCGACCACACGCAGGCGCTGTCGAGGCTGTCGAGCATAATGTCCCACGAAGAGATCCGGCTCGAACTCGCGCAGGCCGGCACACCGGAACAGTTCCTCGACATACTTGTAAGGGCAGAAAACAGATACGGCGGTGCGCCGCGGCAATAGGGGTTGACCGATAATAATCATCAAGTAATTATCCGCAAAACACGCGGTTGAAACCCATTACGAGCGTTTGCTGGCGGTCGTGCATTGTGTGAGAAATTGAGGGCACCGAGTTGCCGCACCGGCAACTCGGTTTTCCGTATCTGCAATAACTCCGTCCCTACATCCGAAGGATGTCGTCGACGGTGAGCTTGGTTAACTCAGCAATGGTGTTCACATCCATACCCTTAGCCCTCATAGCCTTCGCAATCTCCACCTTGCCTTTCACCATCCCTTTCTCCATCCCCTTTATCATCCCTTCCTCCCACGCCACTTCTTTTTCAACGTCAAAATCCCATTCAGCTACTAACATATCAATAATCTCCCATTTATATGTTTCAAGAAAATCTTTTAATATGTCTTGTTTGATACAGTCCAGTACAGCTTTTTTGATAGCGTCTTCGCGGCTTACACCTGCATT
>JAITFQ010000159.1 GCA_031281225.1 Chitinispirillales bacterium | reverse complement strand
GTTCCTCCTCCGTCCCCGCCCACGTCGAGATGATGGGTTTTATCGGGATGGGGAACAACCCGATCGTCGGCGCGTCCGTCGCGATCGCCGTGGCGATTGAGCAGGCGTCGAAGTAAATGAACACGCGGTAATTCACGTAGGGGCGTAACGTGTTACGCCCCTGCTATTGACTATACCCGTGCAATACAATTATTTTATGTGGTTTCCGTCACTCCGCTTTTGGGAAAGGCGTCTATATAAATGGTTATTGACATGAGGCTCATTCCCGAGGGGCATTCGTCTATTGAGCGGGATTCTGTGCTTGAGGCGTTTGCTCACGACCTGCCGCCGTTTGACCGGCCGGTCCGTTGCCGCGCCGAGATTGACAGGATGGGGGGGACGACGGTTGCCATGGTGCGGTTTGACGGTGTGTTTAACATACAGTGCGTGCGCTGCCTTGAGGATTACGGCGAGCCGTTGCGCGGCGAGCTGCGGGTTATCATAAAGGAGGAGCAGGGGAGGCACGGACCGTCCTTAGACGACGATTCTGCCGACTTTTTCTACGACGTCAACCACGACCTTGTAGACATCAGCCCCGCCATATACGACGAAATAATGACCTCGTTGCCCATCAAGCCTTTATGTTCCGAGGGTTGCGAGGGGATAAAAATAGAGTCAGGCGTTACAGATGATGCAATAGACCCCAGGTGGGAGGGGTTGAAGCAATTAAAACATTCAAAATAGTGGATTTATCGCTGTTGAATAATGTATATTTATTTCATAGATTAATATTTTGATTTTTAACTTTTTATTTTATATTACTGTATTGAAAGGACGACCATAGTATGGCAGAACCAAAAAAGAGGCAAACGCGCTCGCGCTCCAACAAGCGCCGCAGCCACCTCGCTCTCAAGCCGACGGCCCCGGCGCTCTGCTCGCATTGCAGGCAGCCGAAGATAGCGCACAGAGTTTGCGGCAACTGCGGGCATTACGCCGGCGCGGAAGTTTTTGTACCGGAAGATTAACCGCTACGGACGGTTTGAAGCGTGATCCGTTTAGCCATTGACGCCGAAAGCGGGGATTTTGGGGCGGATGTCGTCGTGCGCGGGGTTATTGCCGCGCGTCAGGCGGCGCCCGCGCCGTTTGTTACCTATCTGTGCGGCGACGAGCCGCGGCTAAGCCGTGTGCTTGACGAGTTAGAGGGGGAGCCGGGCGCAGATATTGACAGATCGGAGTTTATTGTCGAGCACTGCCCGGACGTGATAACGGACGAAGACCGGCGCTCGATGGTGTGGAAAAACAAGCAGGCGTCTTCGATAGTGCGCTGCGTGTCGCTTCAAAAGGAGGGGGCGGTTTGCGCCTCGGTCAGCGCGGGGGACACGGGTGTTCTTTTGGGGTCGGCGCTTTTTATATTAGGGTGCGCCCCGGGGGTGAGCCGCCCGGTACTGGCGGCGTTTATCCCTACGCCGGTCAAGCCGGTTTTGGTGATGGACGTGGGGGCGAATCTCAACTGCCGCGCGGAGCATTTGGCCGGGTTTGTGGAGTTGGGCTGCGCGTATGTCGGCCGCCTGTTTGGGCGGCGCGATGTGAAAGCGGCGCTTTTGAACGTGGGCGTTGAGCCTGGCAAGGGGCCCAAAGTCGTGCGCGACGCGGCGGCGCTGCTTGAAGGCAACGAGCATTATATAGGATTTATAGAGGGTGACAAGGTATTTTCCGGGGTGGCGGACGTTGTGGTGTGCGACGGTTTTACTGGCAACGCGCTGCTTAAAACGTGCGAAAGTTTTTACTCGCTCACGGCGGGCTTTTTGGCCGACAGCCGCGAGGCGCTTGAAACGCTCTCTGAAAAGATAAACGCGCTCAACCCTGAAAATTACGGCGCGGTGCCGTTTTTGGGGATCAACGGGACGGTACTCAAAGCGCATGGCGGGTCGTCGGTGCGTTCAATAAGGAACGCGGTGATGACGGCGGTAAGGGCGGTCGGTAACAACTAACGGGCGGCGGCGGTCTAATTTAGGATTGGTTAACACATAGTATCAGGTTGTGAAAATTGGGGATATGGTGGCAAACATAAAATCACGAATCCTTTCCGTAGGGACGTATGTGCCCGACACGGTTCTGACGAACGAACACTTTGAGTCGTATTTGGAGACGACCGACGAGTGGATTGCGTCGCGTACCGGTATAAGGGAGCGCCGTGTCGTCGGCAAGGAAAACCCTATGAGCGCCGCAGACATGGGCTGCCGCGCCGCGCGTGTGGCGTTGGAACGCGCCGGAATCGCCGCGGCCGATATAGACGGCATAATCGTGGCCACGTTTACCCCAGATAATATTTTCCCGTCTACCGCTTGCATGATGCAGCACGATTTGGGGTGTACGGGGGCGTTTGCGTTTGACATCAGCGCGGCGTGCGCGGGGTTCACCTACGCGCTCACGGTCGCGAACAATATGATAGTGTCGGGGCAGGCAAAAACGATGCTCGTCGTCGGCACGGAGATTACGTCCAAGACGCTCGACTGGAACGACCGGGGGACGTGCATACTGTTTGGCGACGGCGCCGGCGTGGTGGTGCTTCAAGCCGACGAAAGCGGGCGGCGGGACAGGGGTATTTTGTCGTGCCACCTCTCGGCCGACGGGTCGATGGGCAATTTGCTGATGCTGCCTTTGTGGGGCGAAGAGCGGTTTTTGAAGATGAAGGGCAACGAGGTGTTCAAGCACGCGGTGCGGATGATGGCTGACGCGTCGGTTAAGGCCGCGGAGATGGCCGGGTTCAAGATTGAGGATATTGATTTTTTGGTCCCGCACCAGGCCAATATAAGGATAGTGCAGTCGGTCGCCGAACAGTTGGCCGTTCCGCTTGACAAAGTTGTAATAAACGTGGAGAAATATGGCAACACATCAAGCGCGTCGATCCCGCTGGCGCTTGAAGAGGCGTGGCTCGACGGCCGCGTGAAAGAGGGGTCTAAGTTGCTATTTGTAGGCGTCGGCGGCGGTTTCACAATCGGCAGCGCTGTTTGCGTAATATAAACTGGGGAAAAATCGTCAAAATGAAAATGACATTGTTATTTCCGGGGCAGGGTTCTCAGGTTGTGGGGATGGGTAAGGATTTGTATGACCAAATCCCAGCCGCACGCACCCGCTTTGAGGAAGCTGATAAAATTCTTGGCCGTGACCTGAGCCGGATTATTTTTGACGGACCGGTTGAGGAACTCACGGATACGCAAAACACCCAGCCCGCGCTTTTCACGGTCGAGGCGGCCATTACCGATTTGCTTTTGGCGAAGGGTGTCGTCCCCGAATATGTCGCCGGCCACAGCCTTGGCGAGTACAGCGCGCTTTACGCGGCGGGCGTTATATCGTTTGAGGACGGTTTGAGGACAGTTGCGGCGCGCGGCGCGGCGATGGCTCAAACGGGGAAAGAAAATCCGGGCGCGATGGCGGCGATTTTGGGGTTGGGCAGGGAGAAAATCAATACCGTCATATCCCAAATAAAATCCGGCGTTGTAGTATCCGCCAACGAAAATTCCCCGGAACAGACAGTTATATCCGGCGAGGTTGACGCGGTCAACGAGGCCTGCGCAATGCTTAAAGACGCCGGCGCGAAGCGGGCGATCCCCCTGCCGGTGAGCGGCGCGTTCCATTCGCCGCTTATGAAGCCCGCCGCGGATAAGCTCGCGGCCGCGTTGTCGCCGGTCAGTTTCGCCGCGCCGCGCTGCCCGGTAATCACAAACGTCACGGCAAAACCCGAAACCGACCCGCCGCTATTAAAGGAACTGTTAGTCAAGCAACTCACTTCTCCGGTTCGCTGGGTCGACTCCATGGCTGCCCTCGCGGCGCTCAATCCGGCGGTTTGCGCGGAGGCGGGGCCGGGTACGGTGCTCAAAGGGCTTGTGAAAAAATGTGCGCCGGAAATAAATGTTGTATCATGTGACGGTGTAAATAACATATATTCTATATTGGGCATAGAATGACGCAAATGGCGTCGTCAACACGGAAAGGGATAAAATTATGATAGATTTGACCTCAAAAACCGCTCTCGTCACCGGCTCAGGCCGCGGAATCGGCAAGGAGATTGCCGTAAAACTCGCGAAAGCCGGGGCAGACGTGGCTATAAGCGATATTGATCTGGAAACGGCGAAAGCTACCGCCGCGGAGATCGCCTCCGAGTTTGGGCGCAAGACTATCGCGGTCGCCGCCGACGTGTCGAAAGCCGCGGATGTGGAAAGGATGTTCAAGGAGACGCTGGAAGCTTTTGGCAATCTCGACATCCTTATCAATAACGCGGGGATTACGCGGGACGGGCTTCTTATAAGGATGAAAGAGGAGGACTGGGACCTGGTTCTCGACATCAACCTCAAAAGCGCGTTTCTGTGTTGCAAGGAGGCCGTGCGCCCGATGATGAAAGCGCGGTCGGGGAAGATCATCAACATCGCCTCGGTTGTGGGGCTGATGGGCAACGCGGGGCAGGCGAACTATTCCGCTTCCAAGGCGGGGATGATCGGCCTCACAAAGACGCTCGCGCGCGAGTTCGCGTCGCGTTCGATAAACGTAAACGCCATCGCCCCGGGGTTCATCCGCACGGCGATGACCGACAAGCTGACGGACGCGGAGAAAGAGAAAATGGCGGGCGGGATACCTATGGCGAAGTTAGGCGAACCCGAGGATGTGGCCAACGCGGTGCTGTTTTTGAGCTCGCCGCTCTCGGACTATATCACAGGGCAAGTCATTACAGTTGACGGCGGGCTTGTAATGTAGGCGTGCCATTAACCATATTTGTAGAATACAGGGGCGGGGTTTGCCCGCCCGCGTTGCGGAATAGAATTGATGACGTTCAATAATGAATAAACACAAACAAAAAAGGAGCAAGACATGAGTGACATGGAATCAAAAGTAAAACAGATTGTGGCCGAGAGGCTTGGGGTTAGCGAGGATAAGGTTACTCCGGCATCATCGTTTGTCGACGACCTTGGCGCGGATTCCCTCGACCTTGTGGAGTTGATTATGGATTTCGAGAACGCGTTTGAGTTAAAAACCATTCCCGATGAGGAATCCGAAAAAATGCGCACGGTACAGGACGTGCTCGACTATTTGGGAGCCAAGCTATAACGGTTTGTTTTCGCCGATTGACTCCGGCGGCGCGGGGCGGGCAGTTGTTCGCCCCGGCGTTTTGCTGTTTTGTGACGAATTTCGGGCGGCAAACGGTTTGAAACGGGCGGCCGCCCCTACATTTTGACTTTGGCTTTGAGGTTTTCATGTCAAAAAGAGTGGTCATTACAGGGATTGGCGTAACCAGCCCCATCGGTAACGACGCCGAGTCGTTTTGGAAAGCCCTTTGCGAAGGCAAGTCGGGGATAGACATCGTGTCGTCTTTCGACGTCGCCGAGTACCCCACGAAGATCGCGGGGGAGGTGAAGGATATCGACTTCGGCCAGTTCGTAGACGCGAAGGAGGCGAAGCGCAACGACAGGGCGATCCTTTTGGGGCTCGCCGCGGCGCACATGGCGATCGCGGACTCGGGGCTTGATCTGTCGAGCGTCGACCTCGACCGCATAGGCGTTATTGTGGGGTCTGGGGTTGGGGGCCTGCATACCATGGAGACCGAGCATAAGAAAATGCTCGAAAGAGGGCCGGGGCGCGTGTCGCCGTTCCTCATCCCCATGATGATAACCGACATGCCCGCCGGGCGCATATCCATGGCGCACGGGCTCAAAGGGCCAAACTACGCCGTCGTCAGCGCCTGCGCGTCCGCCGCCCACTCGCTGGGCGACGCGTTTATGATGATCAAGTGCGGGCTGATGGACGCGGCGGTCGCCGGCGGCACCGAAGCCGCGGTCACCCCCCTCTCGTTCGCCGGGTTTTGCTCCATGAAAGCGATGTCGACCCGCAACGATTATCCCCACAAGGCAAGCTCGCCGTTTGACATAAAACGCGACGGGTTTGTGATGGGCGAAGGCTCGGGGATAGTGATTATGGAAACGCTCGAACACGCCCTTGCGCGCGGCGCGAAAATTTACGGCGAAATGCTCGGATACGGCGCGACCGGCGACGCCTATCACCTGTCCCACCCCGCGCCCAACGGAGCGGGGGCGCAAGCGTCAATGAGAATGGCGCTCGCAAGCGCGGGCCTCGCGCCCGAGAGCATAGCTTACATAAACGCGCACGGAACATCTACGCCGCTAAACGACGAATACGAGTCAACCGCCATCGAACAGGTTTTCGGCGCGCACGCGAAAACCGTCAATATCAGTTCGACAAAATCGATGACCGGACACCTCCTCGGCGCGTCCGGCGGGATAGAGTTCATAGCGTCGCTCCTCGCGGTCAGAGACGGGGTAATCCCGCCGACGATAAACTACGACGACCCCGACCCCAAGTGCGGCCTGAACTACACGCCAAACACCGCGGTCAAAAAACAGATCGCGTACGCAATGAGCAACTCATTCGGTTTCGGCGGGCACAACGCATCGCTTATTGTTGGGAAATACAATTCGTAGGGGCGAACGGTGTTCGCCCGTTATTTTTTATGAACGCCAAAACCGTTTACTTAGACAATGCCGCTAAATAAATTTTTCTCCGCCCTCTTCACACGACGCCCCAAAGATGTTATTACCGGCGACACCAAGCTCGACCGGTTCCAACGCGCCATCGGCTATAAATTCACCAATGCCTCGCTCCTTAAACACGCCCTGACGCACAAATCTTTCGCCGGCCACGAAGACGCGCATGGCTTGCTCTCAAACGAGCGCCTCGAATTTTTGGGCGATTCCGTCGTCAACTGCCTTGTCACCGAATACCTCTACTTTACCAATCCCGACAAGAGCGAGGGCAGCTTGTCGAAAATGAAATCCCTGATCGTCAGCCGAAAAATTCTCGGCGAGATAGCGCTCGATTTTGATTTGGGTAATTTTCTGATAATGAGCCCGTCCGAAGAGAGAACCGGCGGCCGCGCCCGCGCGTCGACCATGTCAAACGCCTTTGAAGCCGTAATCGGCGCGATGTATATCGACGGCGGTTTGGGGGCGGTTAAGGAATTTTTGGAGCGCTGCCTGTTCGGCAAAATAGGCGGGTTTCTCGAAGATGAGAGCAACGTAAACTACAAAAGCAAGTTGTTGGAGATGTCCCAGCACGACGGCCGCGGCCTCCCGCGCTACATCACAACCGAAGCAACCGGCCCCGACCACGCGAAACAGTTCAGGGTAAAGGTATTCATAGGCGGCGCGGAGATGGGCGAGGGGACAGGCCAAAGCAAAAAAATCGCCCAGCAAACAGCCGCGCAAAACGCCTGCGCCAACTACCCCGCCGCTCCGTAGAGGGGATATCGGACAGGCGGCAGGTCGTGAATTGGTGAGGCTATATATGGGCGGGGGTATTACGCGGTCGTATACTTCCACTCACCGATATTTCTCTTCTCACTATCAAAATTCACCCCCACCTTGAACAACTTTTTCCCGCTACCCGTCCACGGCAAAAGATATTCTTTTGTATCAATTTGCGCGAGCGCTTCGTCGGCGGTTTTGTTAATTTTGAACTCGAAGCAGTAGACGAAATTTTTGGTTTCGACAAGGGTGTCTATCCGTCCGTCGGCGATTTTTACTTCCGAGCGGCAGCCGAGGCCGAGCATTGAGAATATGAGGTGGGCGACGTTTTGGTAGTAGTTTTCTGTTTGCTTGATAATGTCATAAGGAACCCCCGCCATGTATTGACGTATGACATTTATCACTTCTTCGATATCGCCGTTACGCAGGGCTTTCGGCAGTTTGCTGATTCCCGGACGCGGTCGGCATCGTGATGAAGAACTCGCCAGGCTGCGCAAGGAGAACAAGGCGCTCAAGGAGGCGAACGAGATATTAAAAAAAGCGACGGTCATCTTCGCAAACGAAAGACCCCGGTAGCGGCATATCAGTTCATGAAAGAAAACATGGACAGGTACACTATCAGGAAGATGGCCGAGCTTTTGGGGGTAAGCCGTAACGCATATTACCGGTGGATGCGCCACGGGGTGTCAGACCGGCGGGAGCGAGCTGACGCACAAGTGGTACGCATGATTCGAGAAATCGTAACCACGCATAGCCGCCGATATGGCAGCCCGCGTGTACGTGAGGAACTTCGCAGAACTTACGGTGAACGCGTAAGTTTAAAGCGAGTAGCTCGTTTAATCCCTAACCTTTCCATTTTTTACGTAATATTCCTTTCCCATCTCGCCTGATAGTTTTTTTAGAGAAGATACAATTTTCTTATTACGTAATTACGTAATATATTATATTGTATATATGAAA
>JAITFQ010000131.1 GCA_031281225.1 Chitinispirillales bacterium | reverse complement strand
TCAAAAAACATGAACTGAACAAAAAATATTCACCAAAAGACTTTCTAATGTTTCTAGGAGAAATAAAAAAAGTAAAAATCAATAACCAGTGGTATGACGCAGAAACAACAAAAAAAAATAAAGAACTAATGAAAAAAATAAATATAAAACATATTACGTAAAATAACGAAAAGTTATGGGTTAATACTATCTTGTGATGGTAGATATAAAGCAGGCCTGACCCAAATCCCCGCGTCAGGAACGCTCATTACTTCCTCTTGCAAACGCATTCTGCGAATTAGTTCCGATTCATCAATGTCAGCCCTCTTGATTTTTAATCGCTCAAGCCGCGTTTCAAAAGGTGCATCGACCCAAATGCACAAATCAAACCACGCTTCCACACCCCAAAGAGGTATCAGCGCGGCGTCGAGAACACACAGGGATTTTGTACAGTCAAACACGAGGCGTTCCAAATGTTTGATGAGAGGCGGGTGAATAATGTTGTTGAGCGATATGAGTGATTCGGCAGATCGAAACGCCACGCGCCCGAGTAGGTCGAAGCGCAGTCCGTCCTTATCAACTATTGACGCGCCGAAAGCGCCGCATAAATCATCCTGCAACCGCCGGCTCCCCGACATAAGCAGTTTGGCTTGCGCGTCGGCGTCGATAATTAGCGCACTGCCGGATTCAAACGAACGGGCGCAAGTAGTTTTACCCGCGCCCATGTATCCGGCGATGCCGATCCGTTTAGGCAAAAATCGCCTGCACGCGGCTAAACACTTCGTCGATCGTTCCAATGCCGTCAACATCGCGCACGATATTTTGGGGGCGGTAGTATGTGAGGCACGGCTCGCTCTGATTCTTGTACGTGTTGAGCCTGTTTTCGATCACCGCGGGGTCGGCATCGTCGGCACGGCCTTCGATGGACGCGCGTTTTGCCAGTCTATCCTTGACCTCCTGATCGGCGACGGCGATGTTCACGACGTGGTTAAGCTTTATCCCGAGTTCGCCGAGAATCTTGTCGAGCGCCTCGGCCTGCGGGACACTGCGCGGAAAACCGTCGAGCAGGAAGCCGCCCTTCATGTCGTCCCGGCCCAGGCGGTCTTTCACCATGGCGATGGTCACCTCGTCGGGGACGAGCATCCCCTTATTGGAGTATTCCTTGGCTGTGCGCCCGAGCTCCGTATCGTTTTTAATATTCTCACGGAACATATCACCCGTAGAGATATGCGGAACG
This sequence comes from Chitinispirillales bacterium, assembly GCA_031281225.1. Classification (GTDB taxonomy): domain Bacteria; phylum Fibrobacterota; class Chitinivibrionia; order Chitinivibrionales; family Chitinispirillaceae; genus GUT77. The sequence goes on along the minus strand of JAITFQ010000131.1, from coordinate 19,495 downwards.
CTGAGAAAATCCCGCAATTTCGCCGCCTGAGTACCCTTTCCCGCGCCCGGCGGGCCAAAAAGAACCACGTTTTTACCAGCCATTTTCATGCCTCCTTGAGATTGAAATATAAATTCCGCGATTAAATATTGCGAAAACCATAATATAATTGATGGGCGGGGGGATGGCAAGGGTTTGGTTTCTCGCCCCTGCCGCCCGTCCTGTTATCCCTCTATAAACGGACTCACGTGCACCATGCAGTGCTTTACGGAGGGAAATTTTTCTTCCACCGTGTCATGTACGTTTTCCGCGATTTTGTGCGCCTGCGTCAGGGTCAGATCCTTGTCGGCGGCAATCTCCAGGTCTACGTAGATTTTCGAGCCGAAGATACGTGTCCTTATCGCGTCTATCGCCATGACGCCCTCCACGGTCACAGCCACCGCCCCGATCTCTTCCTGCGTTTTTTCGTCACAGGACTTGTCAACCATTTTCCCCACCGCGTCGACGAAGATGTCGTACGCGACCTTTATGATGAACCCGCAGATGACGAGGCTCGCGATCGGGTCGAGTATGGGGAAGCCCATCCTCGCGCCCAAAATTCCGAAGAACACGCCGATTGACGACAATCCGTCCGACCGGTGGTGCCACGCGTCGGCCATGAGCGCGCCGGAGTTGATTTTTTTCGCTGCGTTGCGCGTGTATCTGTACATCCACTCTTTTATTACTATGGAGGCGGCCGCCGCTATGAGCGCCAAAACCCCCGGTATTTTGCCTGCGTAGTCCCCGCTGATAATGCTTTGGATGCCGCTATTGCCAATCCCAAGCCCTGTTAGCGCTAGCGCTAGCGCTAGTATTATCGCGGTTACACATTCGAAGCGCTCGTGACCGTACTGGTGTTTACCGTCCGGTTTCTGTCCAGCGAGATTCACACCGACAATGACGATGAACGTCGTGAGCAAGTCGGAGAGCGTGTGTACCGCATCGGAGATCATCGCCGCCGAGCCGGATATGATCCCAGCCGCAAGCTTGAACGCGAAAAGGACGATGTTTACGATGATTGTTATGACTGAAACACGCGTCGCGATCTTGGAATCGTTTTCGCTGTCCCTCTTGCCAACATCGCAGAAAAGGCAGTCTGGCGTGCAACCCCCGGTGTGGCAGTCCGCCGCCTGCTTCTTGTTGAGGACGTTTTTTTTCACATTACCCTCCCGGATAAAAGGTTAAAAAAACACCCGCGGAACAATATTTACTGTCCCGCGGGTGTTTTCCCCGCTGCCGCCGAAGCGGCCCGTCTGCCGGAAATTCCGGTGACTGCTCAGTTGCCGAGAGTGCTATTATGGCTTTCTGTTTTCAATCGTATATCACTACGTAAAAAAACCGGCCCAGTAAAACATTAGTCTCATGGGGTTTTAACGTGGAGCCGGGAAGCAGACTCGAACTGCCGACCTATTGATTACGAATCAATTGCTCTACCAACTGAGCTATCCCGGCGCACACAACACAGGACAATATACTTTATGGCAAAACATAAAGTCAAAATCTATTTTCTAAAAAAACAAATAGGCACGGTAAAAGCCTATTCCCGATAATCCTGCGCGTGGAAAAATTTCCCGCATGTCCCGTCGTTGAGCAAAACGGGCACTAACGCCCCAGGGATCACCGACTCTACCGCGTTCGGCGCGTTGGGGCCGCCCAGGTCGGTGCGCAGCCAGCCGGGATCCATCAGGTTCATCAGTACGCCGGTATCTTTCAGGTGCGGGGTCATGTCGTATACGTATTTGTCGAGCGCGGCTTTCGACGCGGCGTAGGCCATGAGTTGCGGCTCGTCCTTGATCCCGGACGTCACGTTGACGACCCGGCCGAACCCGCGCTTGATCATCGCCGGAATGATGGCGTTGCACAGCACTATCGGCGCGATGGTGTTGACTTTGAAGCTGAGAATGTACTCATCCTCCACCGCCGTGTAGATGTCGTTATTATACGGGGTCATTATCGCCGCGTTGTTGTAGAGGATGTCGAGCCCGCCGGACAGCGTTTCAACTTCGGCGGCAAGCGCCTTTACCCGCGGGATGTCGGACAGTTCGGCCTCTACTTGAAGAATTTTTATGTCAAACGACGACAGCTCGGCCTTGATGGCGTCGGTGTTCGCCTTTTTGCGGCTGTGGAGAATGAGGTTGCACCCTTTTTGGGCCATCGCCCCGGCCACCTGCCTGCCCACGCCTCTGCTTGCGCCGGTGATCAGCGCCCATTTGTTTTTAATGTCAATCATGTTTTTCTCCTTTAGTAAAAGATAAAATAATAAATTCAAATTCAACTTCAACATCAACTTCAACACATATTTTAAGGGGGGAAGTCTCCCCCTCGCTCCAACCAAATATTAATGGACAAAAAGCCGTCCATTAATATTTGTTTTCCGCTACCCCCTCTGCGGGGAACACCCCGCAACGCCCCGATATTTTAACACCCCCAACCCCCTTACAGGGGGCTAAATCAAAGGCAATGTCAAAACACAAAATCTGTAGGCGGGGGTTGCCCGTCCTTACCAATGTCACAACGCGATTTTCAAAATTTCGTTGATGGCGTTTTTGTCTAGTGGCATGAATCCGCCGATTGTTCTTGTTCCGTTTCCGGTGCACTTGGCCGCCATCTCTTCGAGCCTGTCGCTTCCCACGTCCATCTCTTTTAGCCTGATGGGCATTCCGATTGAGGAGAGGAAGTTTTCTAGAGCGGCGATTCCGGCCAGGGCGGTTTTTTCTTGATTGTGGAAATCGATCTCGACGTTCCATACCCGTGAGGCGAACTGGACGAATCTGTTAATGTTGCTAATGTTGCTTTTGTACACGTACTTCATCCACGCCGGGAAGACCACGGCCAGCCCTGCTCCGTGCGCTACATCGTAAATTCCGCTAATCTCGTGCTCAATCCCATGCGACGCCCAGTCTTGATTACGGCCAGTTCCGAGCAGGTCGTTGTGCGCTACGCACCCCGCCCACATCACTTCGGCGCGGGCGTCGTAGTTTTCCGGTTCTTTTATGCAGACAGGCACGTTGTGTATGATTGATTTCATCGCCGCCTCGCACAGCCTGTCGGTAAAGTCCGCGTGTTGAGTAGTTGTGAAATACCGTTCCATGATATGTGCCATGATGTCCGCCGCGCCGCAGGCCGTCTGATAGGGGGGGAGCGTAAAAGTCAGCGTTGGGTTGAGAATGGAGAACACCGGCCTGAGGAGGTCGTTTGTAAGCCCGCGCTTGAGGTCGCCGTCTTCGTTTGTGACGACGGAACTTGGGCTTGATTCGCTACCCGCCGCCGGGATCGTTAGCACGGTTGCCACATCAAGCGCCTTTTCGGGTGCTGCTTTACCGCAGTAAAAATCCCACACATCGCCGTTGTACGGCACGCCAGCTGCCATAGCTTTGGCCGAGTCGATAGCGCTGCCGCCGCCTACCGCGAGGATAAAGGTTATGTTCTCCTTACGGCAAATGTCGATCCCCTTCCTGATAAGGCTGAGCCGCGGGTTAGGCTGCGCCCCTGAAAGCTCTACGAAGTCAACGCCAGCTTTTTTCAGCGACGCGGTTACACGGTCGTAAAGCCCGCTCTTTTTGATGCTCCCGCCGCCGTAATGCAGTAACACTTTTTTAGCGTACTGCGCGGTCTCTTCACCAACCTGACTTTCGGTATCGCGTCCGAATATAATCTTGGTCTTATTCTGAAATACAAAGTTTTCCATACCGCCCTCCTGATTTTTAGATTGATACAGCCGATTGTAGGTACCACATTTAAATATCGTATAGCCGCCGGCTGGGGCGGACACAATATTTAAGCGTGTCTTCAACAGCAAAAGGATAAATATATATGATGGCACCAATAAGGTCAAAAACAAAAGTTTTTAATTGTGAGTATACGATGTGTGTCAACGCCGTCTACTCGTGTGTCCTAAAAATTTTTAATTGTGATGGCAACTTGTTTATCTCGGCGTAAGCCAACTTGTTTATTTCGGCGTAAGCCAAAAGCCGACAATGTTAATTTTTCTAAATGCGTGACATACATCGTATACTCCAAATAAAATTTTGTTGACGCTATGTTTTTTTGTCTTGGAATAATTTATTTTGTGTTTGTGGCAAAACAACAGGAGTTCTGTCCGTTTGATTACAATTTCGCAAATATTTATAACATATTTCCGTGTCGGCGCGCTGACTCTAGGCGGCGGGCTGGCTATGATCTCAGTCTTGCGGCATGAGCTTATTGCCAAACGGGGGTGGATTGGCGAGGACGATTTTTCGCATGAGCTTGCCATGGCGACGACGCTGCCCGGTGCGATGGTTGTAAACTTTTCGCTGTTCAGCGGTTACAGGCTGCGCGGCGTGCCGGGCGCGGCGGCGGCGTTTTTGGGCGCGGTGCTGCCGTCGTTTATCAGCATCGTACTCATCGCCATTTTTCTATTCCCGTTTTTCACCCGTCCCCTCGCCGCCGCGTTTCTGCGCGGGGCGTCGGCGACGGTGGCGGGGCTTTTGGCACACACCGCGTTTACAATGTGCAAACCGATGATAACGCGCGCATCGCACATAACGGCGGCAATCATCGCGGCGCTGATTGCCATGATTCCAAACGTGAACCCAATATTCGCCCTGATACTCGTAAGCGCGGCGGTGTACCGCATGTCGGCAAATCAAAACCCCGCACGCGGCAGGAACGACAAGCCATGACCCTGCTGAATCTACTGATAAGTTTTTTGATAATAGGAGCCGGCGCATTCGGCGGCGGGTACTCGACTATCACTATGATTGAGCACGAGATCGTAACGGTTCATGGGTGGATAACATCTGCGGAACTCTCGGACCTTATAGCCATCGCGCAGATGACCCCCGGGCCGATCGGCGTAAACGCAGCTACCTACACGGGATACCACGTAGCGGGGTTTGGGGGGGCGGCCGTGGCTACGTTTGGTTTTACGCTGCCGTCTATCATTTTCTGTTTCACGCTAATTAGGCTATTCTCCCGCTTCAGCAGCCTTCCGTGGATAGCTGTCCTCAAAAAATCCGTACAGCCTGCGGTGGTCGGCCTCATCCTCGCTGCCGTGCTAACGTACGGCAGGGCGTCCATCACCGATCTCTACGCGGTTATTTTGGCTGCGGCAACGTTTACGGCCCTTTCCATACCGAATAAAAAAATCCACCCTGTGCTGCTGATTCTGTGCGGTGGGATTGCGGGGATTTTTATTTACGGGTTTTGAACCGTGGCGTTCCCGGCGGGCATTTCAAAACACGAATTTTCAAGGTGGATTGAAATTCGTTTGACCCGCGCCCGTCCCATCATGTATATTCACAATATGGCTGTAAAATGATTTTAACCTTACCCTCCAAGCGAAAGGCTGCCAATTTGAGCGTAGATAATTTTTCATGGGTTATCCCCCAAAAGATCGCCGGATGCGCCATACCCGATTTTACCGCGCTGGGAAAAAACAGCGCTGCGTGGCTTGCCGACCAGGGAGTCAGTATGCTCGTTTCTTTTGTCATGCCCTATGGGCTGCCGGAAGAGGAGTGCGCACAGCACGGTATTGAGTGGATCTACTACCCCATCCCCGACTTCGACATTCCGGAAGACCCCGACGCGTTTTTGAGCCTTATAGACACCGTAGTGGACGCCATGAAAAACGAAAAGGGCGTCTGCGTCCATTGTTACGCCGGAATCGGCCGTACCGGAATGGCGCTCGCATGCATCGTCGGGAGGTATTTGGCGCTGTCGGCCGATCAGGCTATCGCCACAGTGCGCAAGGCGCGCACGTCGATAGAAACGGAGGAGCAGCTCGAATTCATAAGGCAGTTCCTTGATGACCGATAGAATTGTACTCAATATACAAAAAATTCTACTGAGCGACGAAGAGAAACTAAGCCCTTACGCCAAAAAAAGCAGCGAGTCGCTCGGACGCCGCAATCCGATAAAACGCGATCCGTTCCGGCTTGAATTCGCGCGGGACGAAACGCGTATACTGCACTCGCGCCCGTTCAGGCGGCTCAAACACAAAACGCAGGTTTTTCTGTCGCCGAACAACGACCATATCTGCACGCGCATGGAGCACGTCCTGCACGTGTCGAGCATAGCATCGATCATCGGCCGCTGCCTGAATCTCAACACCGACCTCATCAACGCGATTGCCAAGGGGCACGATCTCGGGCACCCGCCGTTCGGGCACGCGGGCGAGCGGGTGCTCAACGAGATTCTTGTGGAGAGCGGCGTAAAAGGCGGGTTCAAGCACGAAATCCACGGCCTGCGGGTGGTCGACAAGCTCACAAATCACGGCGCGGGGTTAAACCTTACCTATGAAGTCAGAGACGGCATAGCCACGCACTGCGGCGAGAGTTTTGACAGGGAGGTTTCCCCAAACCGCGGGAGAGACCTGTTCGAACTTGAGTCAATGGACGACCGCGGCTGCCTCCCCGCGACGCTCGAAGGGTGCCTTGTGAGGCTCGTCGACCGCATCGCGTACTTGGGGCGCGATTTGGAAGATGCGATTAAGGCCGGGGTGATAAGAAAGTGCGACATCCCAGCCGAAATAGTGAAAGGCCTCGGAACCGAAAACGGGCATATCATCGGAGTATTTGTGAACGACACCATAGCCAACAGTTTTGGCAAGGACGGCATCGAGATGAGCGAGGGAATTTTTGGGCTGATGAAACTACTCAAGGAATTTAACTATCAGCGTATTTACCAGCACCCCGAGGTGGAACGCGTGTCGGACAAGGCCACCAACATGCTGAAACTCCTGTTCCACGAAATATACGGCATCTACGAACAGTCGGAGCGCGGGCAGAACAGTTCGTTTATAAACACGGCGGTCAGGGAAGCGCCGGTGATGGACACGTTTTTCAGCTTTATTAAAAATACGAATTACAGCGACGGAGTGGAGACCTGGAGGGTGGTGACGGACTATATCGCCGGGATGACGGATCACTTCGCGGAGAAGACGTTTACGCAGATGTTTATCCCTTCGCCGTTTGTGTGAGATTTTTTTTGACTTTATCCCTCAATTATTGTACAATGAGGGTGTAAACATACCAAATAACTAGAAAAGCGGGCACCGACATGAACCAAAATTACACGATTGAAGAGTTGCAGGACAGAATCAAAACCATAGCTAATCTGCCCACTCTTCCGCACATAGCCACCCGGCTCATGCAGATTGTGAACTTGCCGTCTACATCCGCCGACGTTGTCGCCTCGCTCGTTTCGCAGGACGTTTCGTTGAGCGCCAAGGTGCTGCGGCTTGCCAACAGCGCGTTTTATGGCGTGCCTAAAAGCATCAACACGCTGAATAACGCGGTGGTCATACTCGGGTTCAAGATCATACAGACCATGGTGCTGAGCCTGACGGTATTCGACATGTTTGTGGGCGGCGACGATGATTCCGGGGCGGTCTTTGACCGCAACAATTTTTGGGATCATTCTTTGAGGTGCGGGGTTATTTCGCGTATGCTTGCGCACAAGCGGCGGCGGAATTTCGCGCTTGACCCCGAGGAAGCCTTTTGCGCGGGGCTTTTGCACGATGTGGGTAAGATCGTTATGGAGCAGTATCTGAACCAAGACCTCAACAGGGCCCTGCGCCACGCCGGCGCAAACGGGGTCTCGGTCTTTGAGGCGGAGAAAAACGTGCTCGGCTACACCCATTGCGACGTGGCCTCGTGGCTGACCGGCTCATGGTCGCTGCCCGACGAGATTGTACAGCCTTTGGTCTATCACCATGAACCCGAGGAAGCGGCCATTTGCGCCGACTCGGTAGTGGCCTGCCACATCGCGGACATCCTGAGCAAGATAGAGACCGGCGCGGAATCGGAAGCAGCAGGGCAGGCAATAGAAACACTAGCACCGAAAGCCGACGTTCTCGGCTTAAGCGCGAAAGACCTGTGGGAGATCCTCAATGAAGTTCCGGCGGAGATGGAGCGGGCGTCGTTGTTTATCAGGTAAACCGGGCTTCCATTTTCAAAACGGAAACCCGGCTATGCACTATCTACCTTTTTTCACAACCTTTTTCTTAGCCGGCGCAACTACAATCGGCGCGGCTTTTTTTACCGGCGCGGGCGCGGGCTTGATTTCCGCCTTCGGAGCCACAGGGGCAGCCTTGGCTTCCATTTTCACCGGAGCGGGCTTAGCTTCCGCTTTCGCCGGGGCCGGAGCAGGCTTGGTTTCTGCTTTCGGAGCGGCGCACGGGGCTGCGGCGCAGACCGCCGGCTTCGCCGGCTCTTTGCACGCCGCGGGCTTGGCCTTGGCGGCTTCTTTTTTCTTGAGCTCCTCCGTCACTTCCGCTTCCGCCCGACGCCAATCGCCCTCGGCGCAACCGGGCCCATCACCACGCTGAAGATAGAGCTGGTAAGCCCTTTCCCCAATCAGTTCATTCAAAGACTTCGTAGACATCCGTCCTCCTTTAATGTAACATCCTAAAAAATAAAGTACCGCGAATCATAAGCATAGGACTAAATATAATACATGGGTTTGAGGAAATGCAAAAAAAAAAATAAAAAAATTACAACACAAGCACAAGGGTGCCTATCGCGATAAGCAACCCGCCCACTACGGTCTTGGCGGTCACCGCCTCGCCTAAAATAATGAAAGCCAAAACCATGGTGATTACGACACTGAATTTATCGACAGGAACAACTTTTGATGCCTGCCCTATCTGCAGGGCTTTGTAAAAAAACAGCCACGATAACCCTGTGGCGCAACCGGAAAGCACTAAAAATATCCAGCTTTTTTGACCGATATCAGGTATCCCGCTATGCCGGCCTGTGAAGAAAACAATGCCCCACGCCATAACCAGCACAACGACCGTCCTTATCGCGACAGCCAAATTTGAATTGATCCCCTCAATTCCGATTTTGGCCAGTATTGACGTCAGGGCTGCGAAAAAAGCGCCAAGCAGTGCATATATCACCCACATACCGTTTCTCCTCAGTTAGCCTCACACTCCGCGTGGCAGGCGTTAACCGGTACCAGTTTTTGCTCATCGACAAGAAGCGGGAGGGTGATTTCGCCGGGGCGCCTCTTTTGGATCAGGCCGGTGAAAATTCCGGCGGCGGCCAAGATGGCGCAGAACATCACAAACCAGTCGCCGAAGCGTGCGTAGTAGGTCATTATTCTGAACGTCGGGATATCTCGTATAACCATATCGCGCGTGTAAAGTTTTGTTTTAGAAAGGATTCTGCCGTAGGGGTCGACATGCATGGTTATGCCGGAGTTCGCGGCACGGGCAAGCGATATCCCGTTCTCTATGGAGCGCAACTGTGCCATAGCGGCGTGCTGGTACGGGCCAGAAGAGCGTCCGAACCAGCCGTCGTTCGTCACATTGACAAGGAGATTCGTCGATTCCTTGAGCCTCCTGCGGACGAATGACGGAAAAATTATCTCGTAGCAAATGTAGGGGGCGATTTCGAGATTTTGACTGATTCGGAAAACCGGCTCCGACGGCCCCCGTTTAAAACCGGCCTCGCCTAAATTCACCCTCGATAAAATGGGAAACCGCGCTTCGAACGGCATGGCTTCCGAAAACGGGACAAGCATCACCTTGTGGTACGGAACGAGCCTGCCGCCCTGAGTCAAAAATACCGTGTTGTAAACATCATAGTCATCCTCAGAAGAGGGGTCGGATGGGCGGTCCCAGTGCAGCGCACCGACCATGATGGGGACGCCCGCCGCCGCCCACGCCAAAACCTGATCCCTGATGTCGGGGCGTCTATCGAGGTAGCACAGAAGCGCACTTTCCGGAAATATTATCATGTCGGGATGTTCCTTCGCAGCAACTCTAACCATGCTGTCGCTTACCGTCACAGCCGTATCAAGCGAGCCCGCGCCCCAGTTAAATTGATCCATATAACTTTGCATGAGCGCGATCCTCGCTGTTTCCGGGGTGGCGGGGCCACGGTTCATCCTGAACGCCCCCCAAACAAAAATCCCAACCACGAGCGCCGCCCATACGCCGAAGGCCAGCCATTTTTGCTGCGTATTTTCTCTCGCCCGACAAGCGCACAGCAATTCCCATATAACGATATTGCCCAAAACGATAAGGTAGGAGAGGCCCCACACGCCTGTAAAGGATGAAAACTGCGCCAAAGGCAGAATCCCCGCCGCGCTGTATCCGATGTACGACCACGGGAACGCAAGGTCGGTGAGCGTCCTGAAATATTCCACAAGCACCCAAACGGCGGGGTACACGGCGACGTACATCCGCGGAAGCCGTTTGACGCAGAGCCGAAATAAGAGCGCGGCGGCGAAGTAGAGCGCGCCCCAGGCGAGCGAGATCAGCGCAACCCCGATAATGATGAATACCCACAACCCCTCGGCAGTGACGAAGCCTATCCAGTATTTTTGGCCGAGGATCATGGCCGCGCAGTATATGTACGAATAGATGAACGCCCTGCGGCGCGGCATTCTCGTCGCGAAGAAGAAAAATGGGATCAGCGCGGCGAAGGCCAAAAGGGGAAACGGCGTGAAAACCGGGTGCATCATTGAACTGAACGGCGGCAGGCAAAGCGAGTACGCGAACCCGCACAGGAGCGGGATCCAGAAACGCTTCGCTCCACCGCAGTATGCGGCGGTCTTCATCAAAATCACTTGCAGCACCTAAACCCCACGTACAAATACCTCGCCCCCTTTTCGAGCATCAGGTGCGAACTGCACGCGCTGTCGTCGGGCCCGCTTTGGTAAAACCCGCCGTAGGCCTGCGCAATCTCGTCATCGGAAGAGGCGACCCACTCCGATGCGTTGCCGCTCATGTCGAAAATTGAGAGCGGGCCGGCGCAATCTCTGAAAGCCCCCGCCTTGCTCGGCGCGTTTCTTGAACGCGGGTTATCAAGTACGTTGCATCTTACAATGTCAAACTCGTCGCCGTAGGGATACTGACGACCGTCCTCCGGCATAACATCGCTGTCGTTTCTGCATGCCCTCTCCCACTCTGCGGCAGTACAAAGCCTCTTGCCGGCGCTCTCGCAGGCCTGGGCGGCCTCGTGCCAGGTTACGTTCATGAGCGGGGGCTGGCCGCGTCTGTTGGGCCATTCGTACCTGTCGATGCAATACGTCCCCCCTCCCGGCACTGCCGCCATCCCTTTGGGGCAGATGATGACGCGCATAGTGTCGGTCGCGGTGTTGCCCTCGGAATCGGTCACCCTCAATACCGGGCGTGAATATGTTCTGAAAGCGCGCCTGACCATTCCCGATGAAGCTGAGCTCCACGAGAACGATCCGCTGCCGTCAAAATCCCACTCGTATCTGACGATATCCCCGTGCGGCGAGCTGCCTGTACCGTTGAGCCTGATCTTGCGGCCTGCCGCCGATATGATGTCCGGCCCGGCGTTTGCGGTCGGGAGTGCACCGGTAATCTCAATGATAGCGGTATCTTTCGCGACAAGGCCGTCCTCAAGCCTCACCGAAAAAACCGCCTTGTACCGCCCCACCTGAGTAAAGTTGTACTGAACGATGACGTTCTCGGGGGAAGAAAAATCGGGATTTTCTCCGGAGGTGAGATACCACTCAAAAGCGGCTATGCTGCCGAAGCGGCTTTTGGCGTTTCCAAGCATTTTTACCGGCGCGCCCGGGGTGCCGCTGTACGGCCCGCCGGCGTTAATCAGTATCTCGTTCGGCACAACCTGGATTTTTATCTGCTGCGACGCGGCTACGGCCCCGTCCTCCCCGAGCACTTCGCATGTTATGGTAAATTCGCCGGTTCTTCCAACAGTCAAGGTGAGCTGCGGTTCCGCGGTCCTGCGCTCAAACACCTCTTCGCCGGTTTGGAACCGCCAAACATATCCGGTTACCGTTCCGGCTCCGGTCAGTTCGCATTTAAGCGTAAATACTTCGCTGACGTGGACCTGCCCCGGGCCGGTGATCCGCTCAATCGCAATTCCGTGGAAGTGAGCTGGTGCGGTTGGCGGGACAAACTGTTCCTCCACGGCGGTGTCCGGCGGGGCCGCTGCCACTACAGTGGTTGCCGGCGCGGGTTGCCGGGCCTGAGCCGCAGGTGCGGGTGCTCTCGGCGCGGCAGCCGCAGCGGCCGCAACTGCGGCCTGAGGCGCTTCGCCCGCCGGCGCGGCGACCGGCGAACACCGCCCTGACGACGACGCTTTCGTTATAGCAGCCCTGCCTACCCATTGTTCAAGATGCTGTATGATTTCACCGCGCCGCCCGTGTATCCCATCGTCCTGCGAGACCCCGGCGGCATCGAGCGCGACCCCGTTGCAGGAGGTAACGCGTGTTTCCGTGCTGCCGCGCCTGACAACCGCGCTCCCGTTCAGCACAAAAAATTCCGCCAGCCGCCCCGACGCGTCAATTTTCAGCGCGGCGTCCGCGTTGCTCATAAAAATCGTCATATCGCCGAAACGGCAGGTAACTGTGCCGCCGCCCTCCCGCGACCCGAAGTAAAACTCGCCCCTCTCGACGGAGATCGCGAGATTTTCGCCGGCTTCGGCAGGCGGCGTTACCCTGAATAGCGCCCCCTCGTTGACAAAAACCCTGCCCGGGCCCACGGCTATCCTCATCCTCGAACTCCGTCCGGTAATGACCGCGTCATGCGGCTTGAGCGCGAGCCCCGCGGAAGCGGCGTGAGCGCCGCCGTCTCTGGTAAAGGACGCGCCGCCGACAATAATCTCAATCTTTACCTCGCCGGCCTCCGTGTTTGCCGATAAGCACGGAACAGATAAGGCCAGCAGCAGCACAAATACAAAAACAGACGAAACCGGATGAAAAAACTTTTTTTGCACGTGACGACTCTCTCATAAATTGGGGTGGAACATGAAATTTTTATTTGTGAGTATACGATGTATGTCAACGCCGTCTACTCGTGTGTCCTAAAAATTTTAATTTATATAATATACATAACGGGCAGGATTAGTGTAAATATCAAAATAATAAAAATCAAAAAAGGGCGGGTATGGAACCCGCCCCGTACATCAAACTATCCCTCAATCAATCCCAGTAATTAAGGATTGTACTCCTGCAACACCTCGGGGTTCAGAACCCTAAGCTCAACCCTGCGGTTGGCTTCGCGGCCTGCCGCCGTGGCGTTGTCGGCCTTGGGCACCGCCGGGCCGTAGCCTTTCGCCGTCAGCATTTGGGCGAGCTCCGGTTCCACGTTGTGCATGAACATGAACACCGCTTCTGCCCTCTGCTGGCTCAGCCTCGTGTTCGTTTCGTGCGAGCCGGTGTTGTCGGTGTGGCCTCCGATCTCTATCCTCAGCTTGGGATACTTGACAAGCATTTTGGCTATGGTGGTTAGATATGGCCGCGAGTTGCGGTGGATATCCGCCCGGCCGGTTTCAAAGTAGACCGCGTCGAGGACGAGCATACCGGTCGACAGGAGGTTTTGCTCGGCTTCCGATCGCTTGGCCCTCTCCTCGTCGAGCCTTCTCTGCGCATCGGCGAGCGCTATCGAATCGGCGATTCTCTGGCTTTCTGCTTCGGCCAAAAGTTCCGCTTCTCTAAGCGCGGCAGCCTGAGCCTGGGCTATGGAGTCCTGCCTTGCCCTTTCGGTCAGGTCGCCCATCTCAGCGGCGAGCGAGTCGGCCACAAACTTGGAGCGGATGGAATCGGCTTCCGCCCTGCGGCGCATCTCGTCGACGAGACGCAGCGAGTCTTCGTGCGCTTTGGCGGCAATGCTGTCTCTTTGTGCTGATGTGAGCGCGGCTTCTCTTCTGAGACGCGCCTTCTCGGCTTCGTTGAGCCTTCTCTCGCGCTCAATATCCGCACGTCTTGAAGCAAAACGGTCGAAAGAGAGAAGTATGTCGAGAAATCCGCGGTATTTTTCAAGCGGTTTTGTGGCCGTAGTTCCGTCGCTGCGATTCTTTGTGGAGGAGATGCAGATGTCAAGCCCGCCGGTTAAGCCTAAACCCACGAGGCCGTTCACGTGGTACGGGGACCTGTACGCGACCGTCGGCGTCAGCCAAAGCGGGTCGGAAAAAGCCATACCGGCGAGAAGCGTCCGCCAGTTCACCTCCAAACCAATAGTCAGAACATTAATCGGATTAACCTCAAGCCCCAAGGCCGAGATGAACAGGTACTCGTTGGTACCCGGAGTGATGACAATCCCCTCGTTCAAGTGTAGATTAACATACTCCCCAAGCAAGAACGTCCCGACAAGTTTGAGGGCATAGTCTGTCTGATTGCGCTTTCTCGCGTCAAAGAAGTCGTAACCCGCATAGCTCCAGTTCTTTTCCCAATGATTTTCATGATCCCTCCAATTCGGATCAAAATTTTCCCGCCAATAGTCGCTATTGGTGGTAATATCGTCCTCGCTGAATGTGCCGGTTTTCATACCGAAGTTGATGTTACCCTGAAAGGCCAGCCTGAACGGTACATCCCGCGGGATGGAGCCGACCGAGTATTGGATACCCACCGTAAGCCCGCTAAGGCTGAAACGCGTCCCAATATCGTTATTGGCGACGACATAATAGGGTGCAATGCCGAAGAAGTCGATATCATCGTTGAATCCCCATGAAAACACCCCGCGCCCCGTGACGACATTCGTCCCCGCTATGGGCGAGATAAGGCCCTCCTGCTTTTGCTTGAAGTAGGAGTGGAACAAAGCAAGATTGAACCGGCCCGCCCCCAAAGGTTCCGCCGACACGGTCTGCGAAAGCCCCCGCAATCCCCAATAGGAGATAGACGGAACATAGCCTATCCACAAAGCATCGTCGTCAGCGTCGTCGTTATTGGAGAACGCGAACGACTGCGCAGTAAACAGCACCGCACACAGAAACACGGATACAAAAATTTTTTTCACGTACACAACCCCTCCCATCAATTTGTTAGTAAAAAATGAAATAGAATAATCCCTGCCACACGGTATATCGGCACAATTGCCGTATAACTTGTATAATATAATAAATTCTCACACAAAGCAAGTAAAAAATTATGTATATTCATTTAATCTTGAATTCCGCGGCCAGGTATTTATGACGCGGGATTCAGGTTAATTAACATTATCAATGAGTATTTCTATCCAAGGACATCCTCTGAATCGTGCCTTTCCCCTTTTTTTGGCCGCGTTCTTCGCCGCCGCGCCTCTCGCCGTCACGGGCAATGACGCCGTCGCCGTCTATCAGGCGCAGCGCCTGATGGTCAGCCAGAGGTACCCCGAGGCGGCCGCGCGGACAAGGGCCGTCCTGAGGGGCAATCCGGAGAATATCGACGCCGTCTTCACCCTCGCCATGATTGAGCAAACAAAAATTCTGGACTACGAATCATACGCCATAGACGGCCAGCGCTTTCTGATTTTAGCCGACAGCCTGCTAAAAATCCTCGAAAACAGGCAGCCGGGCCTCACCGGCGCCGACTCGCTGCGCTGCCTGTTCTACCGCGCGAACATACTGGGCGGCATAGGGGTCGTGCACGCCAAACGCGGCGCATGGCTCGATGGAGCGAGAAACGGCCTCGCGTCCCAAAACCTGTACAAGCAGATTAAAAGGATCGACCCCGGCCATCTTGGCGCCGACCTCGGCCTCGGCGTTTTTGACTACTACTTCGGGACGAGCATGAAATGGGTACCGTTCGTCGCGAGCGGAAACGTCGAGCGGGGCCTCGCGGCAATCGAACGCTCCCTGAACGCGCCGTTCCCGTTCAACCACGGGGCAAAGAGCGCCTACTGCTGGATACTCATAGACCGCAAACAGTTCCAAAAAGCCGACTCGCTCGCCCTCGCCGCCCTCGCCGAAACCCCAAACAGCACAATATTTCTCCGCGTCCGCGCCCTCGCCGCGCTGCTGTCGGAAAACTACGAAACCGCGCTAAAACTCGGTCGAGAATTGGCCGCGGCGTCGGAAGCGCGCAGTCCCGTCAACTGGTCGGACCTGATGATGAGCCACTATATAATGGCCAGCTCCCACGAAAACCTCGGCCAAAGAGCCGAAGCACTGGCCGCCGCGGAAAAGGCGCTTGATATGCCAATACCCGACGCGTTCAGAAGAATGCCGCACGTCAGAGACCATATACGGTTTTTGACGAGGGTGCGGGACAGGCGGTAACAACAAAAAAACTTACCCATATGATGCCATCATATATATTTGTAGCTCGGAACACATCAAAACCAAAAGGATAAAAAAATGAGCTGGAAGAAAAAAGTGACCTGGGATAACAATGACGTCATCAGGTACTACCACGTGTCCGCGTGGGCGTTTGAGAAGCTATGGGGGCCGGATATGCACTATGGCTACTGGGAAAAGGGGGTCAAAAACCAGAGGCAGGCGTCGCGGCGGATGAATGAAAAACTCGTGGAGAAGATAAATATCACCAAAGACGACTACGTCCTCGACGCCGGCTGCGGCATAGGCGGGAACGCCGTCTGGCTCGCGCAGACATACGGATGCAAGGTTGTGGGCGTGAGCATCGTCGCCGAACAGATCGAAAAGGCCAAAGAGCGGGCAAAAGCGGCCGGTGTCGACCACCTGTGCGAATTTTTAGTTATGGACTACATGAACCTGAAATTCCCCGACGAGACGTTTACGGTCGTCATGGGGCTCGAAAGTATCTGTTACGCCAACCCAAAAAATGAATTTACCAAGGGCGTTTACCGTGTTTTGAAGCCGGGCGGGCGGTTCGGAATGGCCGACGGGCTCGCGAGCAAGGAAGCTTATGTCGGCAAGGAGAAGCGGATTATGCACCGCTGGATGGACGGCTGGAAACTCAACAATCTCGATACCCCGACACAATGGACGCAATACGCGAGGGACGCGGGATTTAATTCGATAAATTACAAAAATATCACAAAAAACGTGATGCCGTCGGCGAGAATCCTGTTCGCATGGTCGTTTTTCTCGATTCACTGGCATATTTTGGATAGAATTTTCAGTATAGACGCGTACCCATCGGATGCTTTGTGGTATCAATATTGGGCTATCAAAAAAAAGTTAGCCGAATACGGAATGTTTTGGGCAGTCAAATGATTTTGGTTAGTGACGGCAAAGCCGGTAATTATTAGATTCTATTAAATGCGTGAGATACATCGTATACGCACAATAAAAACATTATGAATGTTCGCCTTATAGAAAAATTAATAACGTTCCTTTTCGACGTAATCGCGCTGAATGTGGCGTTTTTTACGGCATACTGGATACGTTACAAGTCCGGCCTGTTCGCGGCGGATTTGGCCGACATGCCCGTGACGTTCACGTATATTGAGCCGTCGCTCATCCTCTGCGGCGGTTGGGTAGTTCTTTTCTATTTTACGGGGCTTTACCGCGACTGGATGAAAGAATCGCGCATAGACGAGTTTTTTGTCGTGGCGCGTACGGTTTTTATTGGGCTGTTTATGCTGTTTTTAGTTACCGGAGCGCCGCAGATTATGGAGTTTGCGCAGACGGGTGATATTCGTAAATTTCTCACGCCTACCAAATTCGCCACGCTTTTGACCTACGGCGGGTGTATGCTCTTTTTCGCCACCGCGAACCGTTTTGTGATGCACAGTTTGATTATCGCGCTCTTCTCCAAGGGGATCGCCGTCCGCAAAGTGCTTGTGGTGGGGGCCGACCGTGACGGCGAGCAGCTTGTGAGGGACATAAACTCCTTCCCGCGGCTTGGCTATAAGGTCGCCGGCTTTATAGACGACAACGGGAGCCGCAAGGGGAGTACCTGCGCGGGGCTGCCTGTTTTCGGGACCTACTCCGACATCCCCGCGGTCGCGCACCGGGAGCGGGTCGGCGGGCTAATCATCGGCCACGTGAGCAGATCGCCAAACGAGATAACGCGGATACTTGATTACTGCGGCGATCTCAGGGTGGATATTTTTATGGTGCCGTCGCTTACGGACGTCATCTCCGGCCATTTCAAGACAAACCAGATTTTCGGCGTCCCGCTGATGGTGCTCCTGCAAGACCACATGCCCGCGTGGGAGGCGCAGGTGAAGCGGATCATGGACGTTTTCGTGTCGCTTTGCGTATTAATTTTCGGCGCGCCGGTGATGCTCGGCGCGGCGGCGCTTATAAGGGCGACCTCGCCGGGTCCAGCGATTTATAAGCAGGAGCGGGTGGGGCGCAACGGGAAGAACTATATAATGTATAAGTTCCGTTCAATGTACATAGACGCCGAAAGCCGCACCGGCCCGCAATGGGCGTCGGAGAACGACCCGCGGATAACGCCCGTAGGCCGCTTCATCCGCAAAACGCGCCTTGATGAACTGCCGCAGTTCTGGAACGTATTGAAAGGGGAGATGAGCCTGGTCGGCCCGCGCCCCGAACGCCCGTTTTTTGTCGAGAAACTGAAACAGGAGATCCCGTGGTACATCCGCAGAATAAAAATGAAACCCGGTATAACAGGCTGGGCGCAGGTCAAGCACAAATACGACGCGTCGATTGAGGATGTCAAGCAAAAAGTGCTGTATGATCTATACTATTTTGAAAACATGTCGCTGACTCTCGACATAAAAATTTTGGTGCGGACGGTGCTCGTGGTTTTTACGGGCAAGGGTGCGCGTTGATGTTTTAACCCCTAACCTTTCGTTATTTTACGTAATATGTTCTATACTCGTCCGTGCCGTCCCAATCCGGCGGAGTTGATTTAAGATTCGTACCGGCTACACCACCGCCAGTAGCGAGAATCAAATCGTCCAAATCCCAATCATCAGGCAAACGCCACCAAGGGGCTGTGTGGCCGCCCTGTAGCAGTTATTTCAGGCGCAGGACTTCGTCGACCATAAGGCCGGTGTCCGCCGCAATATCCTCGACGCCGGCACCTCTGGCGATCATTCTTTTCGCGATTTCTACCGACCTATTATGCCGCTCATTCGCCAACGCCGACGCCTCGTTGCGCCGCGCCCTGTCGCGCATACGCTCCAACTCCTTAAACTCGTCCGACGCGGAAACGCTACGGAATGCCTCAATTGCTTGTACCATAACCTCGTCTCCTATGGATAGAAGTTTATCTAATTTTTCCTCGGTATCAGCCTTAAACAGCGCCAACCATAACTTCAACTTGTCATCGGCATCAACCACCTCCGGTAACTTCGGTAACTCAAAATAATGCATGGCCAGCCTGTCAGTCAACCGTTCATGCCGTCTCACTTCCAGCAACTCAAATTCCGAGTGATATTCCGTACAGCGAAACAACGGAAATGCCAAAATACTGACCACGATCGTGCGCGGTAGTAACTTGTAATCATCGCCCGCTGGTAACGCGCTCGAATACTCACGCGCCCAGTAGTACAGCGACCGCTCCGGATAGTCCTTCCCGTCCTTGACCTGCACCTCCAAGTCAACCCGCTGACCGTTCACCGTCATGTTGATGTCCAAGTGGCAAAACTTTTCACCCAACATATCCGGCGGCATGGCAGAGTTGGTTACACGAAAATCCTCCCCGATATCCTCTACCCGCAGCCCAAGCAAGGCCGCAATGAGCCTTTTTAGGAATGTTGTCTCGTATTTCACAAAAAACAACTTGAACAGCACATCGTCCGTAAGCTTATGTTTAAGTTCGGTCATTCATATCCTCCAATATATAATATACTTGATTTTTGCCCCCAAAACAAAAAATCTACAAAAAATACCCGCCC